>CAYZEC010000014.1:0-4134 GCA_964477715.1 uncultured Candidatus Saccharibacteria bacterium
TATGATAGCAATATTTTGTTCTCTTTTGCTTAATTTAAACATTTTTTATCAATATCATTTATACTAGTTAATCGTATCATTTTGATACTATTATTGCAACAAGAAGATACGATTATAGCTATTTAACTGATTTAAGCACGTTCGGGGAGGAGATTCGCCTAAATGTCAAGGGTCTGGCCTTCGGTATTCTTAATTATAAGCCGACGCTGATGTGCTAGCCTAAGTACATGCCTCCGTAGTTTCAGTTTCTGCTTTTATAAGTTTATATAAAAAAGTCCCCCGGTAAGAAGCCCGAAGGCAACCTATCGGAGGATGTAGCCATTATAGGAAACTATATTTTTTTGTCAAGCGGTTTTATCAATTTTCGACTTCATCTCCTCAAGCAATCTCTTGGTTTCGGGAATAAGCATCCTTTTAGCCCATGACTGCTGAGAAGCATTAATCAGCTCTCCCAATCCATAAAGGACGCTCTTGTCGCTAAATTTAACATCAATAGCCTCTATCAGCTTCTGAATAAAGTCATCCAGCTCCATTCCCGCCCTTTCTCTGATTAAATCCGGGTTGGGACGAAAATATATCGTTAAAAAATAATGAATATCGAATAAATCCCGCGGAACCGGGTTCTTCCGCTCAATCAAAGCCACCATTTTATTGGAAAGTGTCGTGGCTTCATCTTGAACGTTAATCTGAACCCCCATAAGCTGCTTAATCAAATATCGATTATTTTGCCAGATTCTTTTATTAAACTCTAGCTTGACGTTAGGCCTCCCCTTTTCATAATCAAAAAGAAAGAAGAGCGTGTGTCTTTTATTTTCCTGTTCCAAGATACGACCACGCTTGTTCAAAATTAAAGAAATGGCTTCCTCTTCTTTGGAAGTGATTTCTTTTAAAACATCAAAGTCTAGATCCAAAGAAAACCGGGGAAGGCTGTAAAAGATCATGCTAGCCGTTCCCCCTTTAAAGGCAATCTTTGTCCCTATGCTCCGGCAAATCTCTAAAAGAAGCATCGTTAGCACTCTTTTGTGGGCATCAACGTTAATTCCCTGCTGAGTCATAATTACCTTTCAAAAGCTTTAGCTTTTTCTTGGACAAAATCAGGATAAATCTTTGAGAGCTCATCCAAATAAGTTTTGTTTATTTTCTGGGGCCGGTCAATGTTAAGCAGAAGCCCATAGTAAAAACCATCAAGTATCGCCCTTTCGGGGCTAGCAACCGAGATACCGGAATCTCTTTTCACTCCTCTCAAATCAAACAGAATATCGTCCTTGATCTTATGGTACTGAAATACATATCCGGCCATTTCTGTTTTATAGCTGATGGAAGCAACTGAATGGATGGTTTGGCTCGCCTGAAAATTAACATTGAAGTGCCCCAGAGCACTGTCAAGAGAAACATAAGAAGGCTCAATGATAGCGTTGGCCAGCTGGAGAGGATTGAGGTCTTTTCCAAAAAGATAATAACCTCGGCCAATCCTAGCTAAAATTCCGTTATCAACCATTCTTTTTACAGTCGTGCCGAACCATTTCTGATCTATTTTCCACAGCTGGCGCAGGTTTCGGGCTGAAAAAACATTTTTCTCAGATTCTTGTAATATTTTTATACGCTGACTGTTATTCATATAGATAAGCAATGATAATATACAAATTGTATATTACCATTGTATACGACCGATAAATATTGTCAAGAGACGGGTTTATGGAGGCCTTCTCGTTATGTTTTTTAGCTAAGAAATATTTGTAAAAAGCTAAAAGAACTCAATTAAAAACATTATTTTTAAAATATCGAGATGCCGAAGGTATAGCGCATAGCACGTGTTTGGATTTAAATAGAGTCCTTCGCCTATAACACATGCAATTAATCAGTGGCTGGCTGTCTATGTCCAGACACATGTGATACACCTTGAAGTTTATAAAATGATGATATCACGAGTTGGTAATCCTTTAATTTTCAGCCGAGCCGAGTACTCGGCCGGGGTCAGCTGGCTCAAGGCCTGGTGAGGCCGAAAGTAGTTCCAGATCTCTGCCCATTTTATTATTTTCTGCTGCATCACCGCCAGCGACGAGCAGACGTTGCCTTGGCGGCAGAACTCCCGTTCATTGGCTCCATGCGATATTTCGACATAGCTGTTCTGCTGGAGCTGGCGAGACTGATCACATAACCCCAACAGTCCTGCTCGGTGAAACCTTTGCCACCAACGGTGCGGGATGGACCGCCCCAGCCCGAAGTGGCGGGCGGTTAGCGAGATGTTTTGGCCGCGAGCCCGATGCCAGTCCAGGACCTTGATCCAGAAACAGGCTCGTTCAGTCAGCCGCTCGGCCAAGTCAGCTGACCGGCAAAGCCGGGCAATGCCTGGCCGGATGGAACCGTCAACGGTCATACGGCCTTCATTGCATCTCTCCCTCATATTTTTCCACCTGGCAGGTGTATCATATTATGTGAACCAGTACAATAACTTGATTTAATAAAACGAAAGGAATATACTGAAGCTTGAAACCTATATATAGAAACATGAAAAAAATTATTCAGTTCCATATCACCAAGGGGGAGAAATATCTTATTGCCCAAGGAGTGAACCTCCCCGTCGTTACCCAGGGTAAAACCCTGGATGAACTGGTCAAGAACATCGAAGAGGCAGTTGAGCTTCAGCTTCAAGGCGAGAGTTTGGCCGAATTCGGCCTCTCTCCCCGTCCTTCGGTTTTGGTTAATTATGAGCTAGAAGCCCTAGCCCATGCCTGAGCTTAAGATTCTTTCCGGCAATCAAATAATTAAGATCCTGGTCAAATTTGGTTTCTCAGTAGAGAGACAAAAGGGCAGCCATGTCAAGCTAAAAAGAACAGTTGACGGTTCAAGACAAACCCTGACCATTCCTCGACATCAAGAACTGGACAAGGGCACCATCAAAGCCATTTATAACCAGGCTCGACAATATGTTGCCGAAGGAGAACTTAAAAAGAATTTCTACACCTAAACCAAAACCGGAAAACAACCGGTTTTTTGTTTTCCCTAAGTTTGTATTTTCAATAAAAAAGTCCTCCTGTAAGAAGCCCGAAGGCAACCTATCGGAGGATGTAGCCATTATAGGGAAATATAATTTTTTGTCAAGCGGTTGCACTGGTTCAGATGATATAATACACCTACCGAAAAAGACGATATCATAAAATATTCTCTTTAATCACTCATAAGGTGATTAAGGCAATTATTCAAAGAGACAATTTCATTAAATTAATTTCATTATATAAAATTATTTATTAATGCAAGCAACTGATCGTGATTGTATTTAAAATGTTTCAGAAAACTCTCTCCCACTTTATCCCTCAACAGATTGGCTGATTTTTAATACTCCTCCGCTCTC
Source organism: uncultured Candidatus Saccharibacteria bacterium (assembly GCA_964477715.1). Lineage (GTDB taxonomy): Bacteria > Patescibacteriota > Minisyncoccia > Minisyncoccales > UBA1441 > CAYZEC01. The sequence goes on from CAYZEC010000014.1 coordinate 3,353, forward strand.
TATGGCCCGATACGACAAATCGCCAAAATTAAAAACAATAAAATAAAGTTGGCTGATTATGGACAAGCAAATTATTGGCTATCGTCGATGACGACTATCTTAAGCAATTTATATAAGCAGATAGAATAAAGTTTTTGACGGTTATCATAGTTTCAAAAAGAAAAATAATCTATTTTGTCTTGCCCGATTAATTGAAAATATCTTTCAGGTTATTATTTTTTTAATAATTGATCATTAAAAACAAAACCCCGTCTCTTAGAGACGGGGTTTATTCGATTTAAGCTATCGAGAAACTAGGATCAGGCCTTAACCATAATCGGACCAGTAATTGGTAATTCATCAACAAGATTTGCGTTGATATAATCGCCAGTACCAGCTTCCCTCCAAACAAAGTTACCCGTAACGTTAGACAGGGTTGCGTTAGAGCTAAGAGTCCCGTCTTCCGCTATTGTCACTTGAATACTATTTCCCGAAGAGGTTAAACCAGTCGTATCTGCCTTAACCGTGAGAATCTTCGAGGAACCAGCAGTAACAGTAACGTTTGTTAATGGTATCTTGTAGGCTATCCCTGTCGTGTATCCAGCTGGAGTAAGCGTCCCCGAATCATTACTCACCCAAGAAAACCCAGTAGCAGTTATAGCATCTCCAGTAACATCTGTAATCGTACCTGTGCCAGCACAAATTCCCGCAGGAAGGGTTACTTTTTGACCAACCTGGAATCTAGTTCCCTCACCAGCAGCAACATCAAAAACAGCACATACATCACCGGAGACCGTAGCTGT
>CAYZEC010000015.1:0-58012 GCA_964477715.1 uncultured Candidatus Saccharibacteria bacterium
TTACCAGTCTCCCATTCATTTAAGAAACCATAAAGATGATAAGAATTCCAAAATTTTTCATCAACCGCTATTTTAGCGGCTATTCTTATCTCTTCAAAATTTGCCAGCCCACATTGATGAATTACCTCAAATTGTTCTAAAAGTGGTTGAAGTACATCAAGAGTGTTATTATTGATTATTTTGGCCCCCTGAGACCCTCCAGAGATGAAGATAACTGGCTTGCTTGATAGAATGCCCAATGCTTTGCGAGATCCTTCCTTTTCTTGTTTTAACAAGCCCATCCTGATAGGATTCCCGACATTTAGATATCTCTTCTGGTTGTCTTTTTCTTCAGGGAAAGAGTTAAAAACTTCTAATGCCCATCGAGCGGCAAAACGATTAGTCTTTCCCATAACCGTATCCGATTCGTGAACAAAAATGGGTGTTTGTAGTAAAAGAGACCAAAAGACTGTTGAGAAGGCGCCATAACCCCCCTTACAGAAGACTAAATCGGGAGAAATGAAAAATAAATAGAAAAATGAAATAAAGAAGCTGGCGGGAATGTTAAAAATGATATCTGTAAAATTTCTCCAGGAAAAATAACGGCGAATTTTCCCGCCCAAAGTAAACCGAACGGTAACTCCTTCTCTTGGAAGCAAATCAGCTGCTAAATTATCGCGTGGACCAATATAATAAAACTTAAAACTATTGTTTTTATCCAACCTCTTTATCTCTTGTATCACTGCAATAATGGGGAAAATATGCCCCCCACTTCCGCCTCCCGTGAAGACAATCTTAAATTGTTTCTTTTTATGTTTTTGAATCATTGATTAAAAAACCAATAGCCATAATTTGAGTTGTTAGAGCTGAGCCTCCATAACTAATGAAAGGAAGAGGCATTCCAGTTAACGGGATCAAGCCAATATTAGCGGCAATATGAATAAAGGATTGGATACTGATCCAGGTCATTATTCCAATACTGAGCAAGTAGCGATATCGGTCGGAATGCCCAATTGCTATTCGGAACGCAAACCAGATCCAGGTAACAAACAAAGCAATCAGCAATAAGGATCCGATAAAGCCTAGCTCTTCTGCTATTATAGCAAAGATTGAATCACTTATGGAGTGGGGCAAAAAACCAAATTTTTGACGGCTTAATCCTAAGCCTAAACCAAACAAACCGCCAGACCCAATGGCATAAAGCATTTGTTTGATTTGGTATCCAGCCGCCAATGGAGCCTTCCCAGGATCGAGAAACGTTAATAATCTCATTAATCGGTATGAAGAAAAGCGCGTGAAAATCCAAAAACATAGGGCAACTAAAGAACCAATCATGAGAATATTTCCAAATGGCATGCCAGCTGCAAAATACATCGTCAAAGCAATGGCGATGATAACTCCCAGTGTGCTTAAATCTGGCTGGAAGATCATCAGAGCGCCAATAACTATAATTAAAACAGTAAATGATCCAAAAAGCTTGCGATATTCTTTTCGATCGGTAAATTCAGCTGCAATATGCGCAAAATAAAGAATAAAAACTATTTTGAGTAATTCTGCTGGTTGGAATGAGATTGGTCCAAGCCTTAACCAACGACGGCTGCCCCCTAAAATTGTTCCGAGATAGGGCAAGAACAACAAGACAAGTAATCCTAGGTTAGCAATTAATAAATAGGGCGTTATCTTTCTGAATCGATTTAAGGGAAGTTTGTAGGCTAAAATTCCTAAAAGTAACCCTGGCAATATTCCATGCAATAATTGTCTTTTTAGATAATAAAAGCTATCTCCGAATTCAGCTAATGCGCTGGGAGCGGATGTGGTTGCTAAAACTAGTAGGCCGACAAATGTAAGCAAGAAAGATAACCCTAGCACCATTCGATAATTCCCGCGATAATTTCTATTTTTCATAAATTGGAGCCAATTTTCTAACCCATGTATTAAAAGAATCTCCACGATCTTGATAATCTTTAAAATTAGTAAAACTAGCCGAAGCCGGAGAAAGCAGGCATGCTTCTCCCGAGAGGGTCTGTTGGTAGGCAAAGTTTATCGCCTCTTCCATGGTCTCAACTTCTTTAATAACGGGATCAAGCTGATTTTTACGTTTAGACATTTCTCTGACCAGAGAAGATATTTTTAGTCCCGTCACGGGAAAGACTATAATATTTTTAATTTTATATTCGAGAATGCAACGAGCAAGTTCTTCATAATTTGAAAATTTATCTGATCCACCAAGAATAAGTGTTCCTATTTTTAAATCTAAAGATTTAATTGCAGAAATTGTTGCTTCAGGAATGGTAGCAGCTGAATCGTTATAAAATACAATATCAGCATATTCCCCTATCAATTCTAAGCGATAATGCGGAGACTGATAAGATAAAGATTTTGAAATAATGTCTGCATTAGATAAACCCATCAGCTTAGAAACTATAACGGCCGGCAAAAGATTAGCCTGGAAAGAAAGGCTTTTTTGTCCAATATTTTCTTTTTCTAAGACTGTTTCTGCTTGATCGATTAATGAAGATCGGTATTTTAATTTATCTTTGCTCCAATAACAAAAACTTTGTTCATTACCAGACGGACTAAAAGAAATTTTCTGCGCGAGAGATTGTTCGGCAATTTTAGAAATGATCTTATCGTCTGAATTATAGATTAACCAGTCATCTTTAGTCTGATGCTTCGCGATGTTATTCTTGGCAGCACAATAATCATCAAAATCTTTAAAATAATCAAGATGATCTGCCATCAGGTTCAAAAAAATAGCAATATGGGGGCTAATATTTAACCGGCTTAGTTGATGAGATGACATTTCGTAAACAAATAACCTTTCTTCGCTTATTTCATCCCAAGAAGAAAAAGCGGGAATCCCCATATTTCCAATGAGAGTCGCTTTCAAAAAATCTTTGATCAGATGGTGAATAAGCGTAGCGGTGGTACTCTTCCCCTTTGTCCCTGTTATGCCAATAGTTTTTTCTTTAGCCTGGCGCAAAAATAATTCTGTTTCTGAGGTTATGATTAATTCTTCAGAAATTGCTTCTTGAATTTCCCTTTTATTAAATGATATTCCAGGAGATTTTAAAATTACTTGATAGTCTAGAATGTTTTTTAGATAGCTATCCCCTAGCTGCAGATCAACCAAAGAGTCTTCTTTTAAAATTTTTCTCCAAAATGGATTATTTTTCGTAGAAAGATTCTGATCAGCCAGTCCTAATCTCTTTTGAGGATAAAATTGGCGCAACAGTTTATAGGAGCTCTCCCCTTCTCTACCTAATCCTAAAATCAATATTTTCTTGTCAGATAATTCATGAATTGTCATAGATGATTTCTCCTTCGATGCTTTGGTTTAAACAAAGTTGACTGATTAATTCTAGATGATATGGTCTAGCACTGAAATAAAAACGATGATCTTTTCCTTTTAATATATTTGACTCAACGTCTGGATTTTCTCGTAAAAAATCCACTATATTTTGAGCCAACATTTTAGCAGGATTAACTATTTTAACACTAGGCCCCATAATATCAGTGATGAGGTCTTCTAGAAGCGGATAATGTGTGCAGCCCATAATAAGAGTATCGATTCCCTTTTCTTTTAGGGGGACCAGATATTCTTGAGCAATTTCCTTTGTCCCAGGACGACTCATCCACCCTTCTTCAATTATGGGTACAAATAAAGGGCATGCTTGCATGAACAATGAAGCTTCTCCTTCTAATTCGACGATTCTTTTTTCATATATTTTACTTTCAATAGTTCCGGGCGTGCCAATAACACCGATCTTCCTATTCAAGCTAACAGAGAGGGCTTCTTTTATTCCAGGAGTAAGAACGTCAAATAAAGGTTTTTCTATTTGTTTAGACAATATATCGTAAGCCCAAGAGGAAGCTGTGTGACATGCGATTACAACTAACCCTGCCCCGTGATCAATTAGCCAATCAGAGTGATTCTTAGACCATTGTCTAATCAAATAATCTTGCTTTGTTCCATAAGGCAGACGAGCAGTATCTCCAAAATACAATATTTGATATTCGGGCAATAAATTGAATAATTCTTTAACAACAGTTAGGCCTCCTAACCCTGAATCGAAGACTCCAATCATATTAACTTAACAATTTAATAGTTACACCGATTAATGCCGCTATCAATCCGATTATCCAAAATCTCATAGTTACTTTATAGTGCGGCCATCCCTTGGCCTCAAAATGATGATGAATAGGAGCAGCTAATAATAACTTTCGGCCGAAAAATTTTTTAGAAAATAATTGAATTATTACGGATCCTGATTCTAACACTAATAGAAATGCGATAATCGGTAAAACCAACAAGGAATCAGTTAAGAAAACGATTACGGTTAAAACAGCACATAGCCCCATAATACCTGTTTCGCCAAGATAGAATCTGGCGGGAGGGATATTAAACCATAGAAAAGAAAGCAATGCGCCCACTAGTACAAAACAAAAAGCAGCTAAGTCGTATTGAGCATTAAAAAATGTAATTATGGTGAAGGCAGCGAGAATGATTGCAAAAACTCCACCCGCCAAGCCATCTAAGCCATCAATAATACCACCGCTATAAGTAGCTAGCATTGTGACAATAAAAATTGGAATTAACCACCAGCCAACAAATAGACTAGAAAATCCTGGAATTCCGATGCTGACAATCCCTAGTTTCGAGTAAAACCACCATCCTCCGATTAAGCCGATTAATCCAGTTAATCCGATCCGCCAGGATAATTTTAATCCTCCGCCAACATATTTCCCCGATCCTCTTATCTGTAGTAAATCATCAGTTAGGCCGATCAACGAAGCTGAAATAAGGGCAAACATGGGCAACCATGTTTGAGCTCGGCTAATGAAATTTATTTTTTCTCCCGAACCAATATCAAATAAACTCAGGGAAAAGAAAATGAAGGCAACCAATAAAGGAATTGACCACACAATAACACCTCCTACGCGTGGAATGCGAGTCCCCTCCCCTCCGTGAAACTTGCTGACGACTTCTAATTTTTTCCCATCTATGCTCTTATCTTTATCCTTTTTTCTCCAAAGTTGGTGGCGATAAATAAAATTGGTAAATTTTGGCATAATGAGCAATGATAGCAGAAAGGTAAAACAGCCTAGTCCGAAAATGCGAATTACTTGCCAAATGATAAAGGAATCAGTTTCAAAAATCATAATAATTCGAAGAATAAAGGTAAGCCCGAGGGATCCATTCTAATATTTTTTTAGTGTCTTCAAAGCGATTTTTAGAACCCAGCACCACAATGACCAAATAACTGTCATTAGCCTCGATATTGAAGATTGAAATTAAACATTCACCAGCTACTGGTAGATAGCCAGTTTTTCCACCAACCATTTTTTCATAATATTCAAGAAGTTGATTATTATTTATCGCTCGATGATAAAAGGCGCCAGTTTCATCGTAAATAGGGTATGTCTTTGTCGCTAAAATATCTTTTATTATTTCATAATCTGGATTTTGCCAAAGATAAGAGATGATTTTTGTTAATTCATGACTCGTTGATTGATTACTAGCACTAGAAAATGCATTTAAGCCACTGGGTGTGACAAAAACCGTTTGTTTTAACCCTAGGATATTTGCCTTTTTATTCATAGCAGATATAAATTCATTGACATCCTGGTGAGCTTCAGCCAGAGCATAAGCTGCTCCATTATTTGATTCCATTAACATCAAATAGAGTAGGTTTTTAACACTCAAACAATCTCCTTCTCTTAAAATGTTTGATCCACCCATTTGATTAGCAGCACTATAAGACACGATAATCGGCTGATCAAGATTCAATGAATCAATAGTGATCATCGCTGTCATTAACTTCGTAATGCTTGCAATAACATAAGGGTGGTCGGCGTTTTTTTCTAAAAGATTTTTCACTGATCCGTCAGAATGAACTTCAATGGCTGAAGCCGAATATAGCTCTAAATCTAATTCAGCAACAGACCAATTTCTAATAGGCCGATAAAATTCAAGTAATCTATTTACTTGATCATAATTTTGCGCAATTAAATCTTCAGGATTAAGAATTTTCCAATAAAAATAATTTGTTAATAAGGGCCTCATCACAAAAAAAGAAAAAATAATCAAAACAAACCCCCCTCCTATTAAGAACAACTCTTTCCTGCTTAATTCTATCTTCTGAATTTTCCGGTGCTTTTTATTATATCTCGAAAAATATTTTCGAAGATAGCTTATTCTTTTGATTTTTGAGGAATTAGGCATAATTCATTTAATTGTTCAGGGCTGATAGAAGCTGGTGATCCAGTCATTAATTCCCGGCCTCCTTCTGTTTTAGGAAAAGGAATGACCTCGCGAATATTTTTCTCATCAAGCATAATGGATAAGAATCGGTCCAGTCCAATAGCAATTCCTCCGTGTGGTGGAACGCCGAAGCTGAAAGCTTCAAGCAAATGGCCAAAGTTTTCTTTGATGGCTGATTCGTTGTGGCCTAAAACTTCAAAAATAGTCTGGAGCATCTCTGGACGGTATGTCCTTAAGCTGCCTCCGCCTATTTCGGATCCGTTTAAAACCAAGTCATATTGAAACGCTTTTATCGCGCCCGGATTATCTTTAACTTCTTGGCAATTTTCGGTTTGTGGGCGAGTAAAGGGATGATGGACGGGAGACCAACCAGCTTTATTGGCTGTTTTTTCAAACATAGGAAAATCAACGACAAAAGCAAAGGCCAATTCTTTGTTGTCTTTGATATCTTTTCGTAAATCAGGACGATCGCTTTTATGTTTTTCCATCGCTTGCTCGTATGGCATGCGAGGGAAAGGAAATTCCTTTATCTTTTTATCAGGAAAAACCTTTTCTACAACTTGGCGGAACATTTCTTCTATCAATTTTAAAATTTCTTCTTGTCCGACAAAAGATAATTCTATGTCTAGTTGAGTAAATTCTGCCTGACGATCAGCTCGAAAATCTTCATCTCGAAAACAACGAGCAATTTGAAAATATCTTTCAAGCCCCGCTACCATTAATAATTGTTTATATTGTTGAGGGCTTTGAGGCAAGGCATAAAAATTGCCTGGATAATGACGAGACGGAACAACAAAATCACGGGCACCTTCTGGCGTTGATCTGGCTAAAATAGGCGTATCAACTTCTCTAAAATCTTTATCGCTCAAATAGTTTCTGACTAATTGAAATACTTGATGACGAATTGTTAGATTATGCTGCATTCTGGGCCTTCTTAGATCCAGATAGCGATATTTTAAGCGACTTTCTTCGGCAATATTTAACCCATCTTCTCTTAAATCAAAAGGTGGCGTTTCAGCTTGACTCAATATCTTGATCTGTGTTGCTTGAATTTCTATTTGACCATTTGCCGAATCTCGGTTGACCATACTTTCAGGTCGATTGTGCACTTGGCCAATTATTTCAACAACCCACTCTGGCCGAAGTAGATCGGCATGTTCAATTTCTTTAGAGCAAACTACCTGAACCGAACCAGTTCGATCACGCAAATCTAAAAAAATAATCTTTCCATGATCTCGGAAAGTGTTAATCCACCCACTAATCTTAACCCTTTTTTCAACAAGATCAGAAACGTTTTCAACGAGCACTCTATCCATTTCCATTTTCAAAGTAATTTCTAATTTTATCGACTATTTCCTGGGGATCGTGATTGGCTTTAATGATATACTCTTTAATTCCGAATTTTAAAGCTTTCTTTTCAGTTTCTGGATTATCATAATTAGAAAAAACAATAACCGGGATTTTTTTCAAAATTTCTTCCTTTTCAGCTTCTTCTAAAAAGAAAAGGCCATTTTCATTTGGCAAAATAATATCTAAAACAATTAAATCGGGGCTTGTTTCTTTCGCTAAAACTAGGCCTTCTTTAGCCGTGCGAGCAACAACTACTTCAAAACCCGTTCGACTAAATTTTTCTTGATACATCCGAATAAGCATTTCTTCATCTTCTATAAGCAAAATTTTCATTTTTATTCTTTTTTAATTTTATCGCTTAAACGTTTCAAGAAATCCTTAGCTATTTCTTGCCCGCCCAAACCAAAAGCTAATCCAAAGGATAGCACTAAAAAGTAAACTAATCCTTGGAAAAGAATAATTGTCATCTCGGGAGCAACTCCAATTTGTTTCAGAATAATTAATACAGCCAAACCCCAGATAATCCATCGAGCAAATTTTTCGATAATAAAAGCATAGCTAGAGTCTATCCAGTTAATAGAAATTCTGACAATGTTTCCCATAGCATCAGCTAATATTGTTGCTGCTATAAAAACGAAAATAGCAATTAAAAGATTCGGAAGCCAATGCACAATCATCATAATGAAATTAGCAATCGTTAGCAGATCTAATGCCTCGGCAGCCATAGCTAAGAAGAGCAAAATTAATAACCATTTTACAACCCATCCAACAATATCTGATATGCCTGATTTTATTCCCGATTGCTCTAGCCCCCTTTTCCAGCTATTTTGACTGAATAGCTTGTCAATTCTTATCCTTTTTAGAATCCTGACAACTAAATGACTTAACCAGATAGCTAAAAGGCACCCTAAGATGAAGGCAATTAGTGTAAAGAAAAAAAATGGTAGTTTCGCTTGAAGATTGCTCCATGCCGTCGCGATCACTGATTCTAAGTTTAAATAATTGATAATCATAGTTATTAATTTTAGCAAAATTAAGTTACGTCATCAATGAAAAAATCATTATAAGCCTCGATAATTTGAGCCGAAACCTCGTCTAAGCTCTTTTCTCCATCAATTATAATTATCTTATCAAATTCTTGAGCGATCCTTTCATAGCCTAAAGAAACTTTTTTCAGAACATCGATTTTTTCAAATAGCTCCAAGTTAAATCGATTTTTATTTATTCTTGATAAACAAGTTTCTGGGCTAGCTTTTAAAATAAAAGTTAAATCTGGTTGAATAAAATGTTTATTAATCTCTTTCAACCAATTCCAATCATCAACATCGGTAGACCCAAAGGCTATAGTCGAAAAAAAATATCGATCAGTTATGACTGAAATTCCTTGATTTAATAATGGAAGGATTTCTTTTTCCAGATGATAAGCTCGGTCAGAAGCGAATAATAATTGCAGGCATTCAGGACCAGAGTGCCAGGCATTTGTCAGCTGACCACGAATCAAGCCCCCGATTAAACCATTTGTTGGTTCTTTTGTAATATGGCAACTAATATTTTTTTTGCTAAAATAATCAGCCAATTTATTTGCTTGAGTGCTTTGTCCCGAACCGTCTAGCCCTTCAAATGCTATGAATTTCCCTTTTTTCATGCTCTTCTCATTCTACTATAAAAAAAATTTTCAGCAATTTATTTATTTTTCTTTATTTGAGACACAAATAATTAATTATAAAACATATAAAAATTCATTTATTTCAGAACATGATCATTGCAGAAAAATATCTTTACTCGACTGTCACGCTTTTGGCTAAATTCCGAGGTTTATCTACTGAGCAATTTTTAGCAACAGCAACATAATAAGCAATTAACTGCATCGGGATGGTTGAAATGATAGGAGCGAAAAAATCATTTATTCTAGGCAAAAGGAAGACTTCATGTGCTGAATTTTTAATATCAACATCTTTTGTGTTCGCAATAACAAAAACCTTTCCTTTTCGGGCTATAACTTCCTGAACATTGTTAAGAGTTTTCTCTTTTATTCCGGCCTGAGTAATCAAAGCAATAACGGGAACATCTTTTTCTATTAAGGCAAGCGTACCATGCTTCAACTCTCCGGCGGGATAAGCCTCGGCATGAATATAAGATATTTCTTTTAATTTAAGCGCTCCCTCCATAGCAGCAACATAATCCAATCCCCTTCCGATAAAGAAAACATTTTTCCACTTTGATAACTTCAAGGCATATTTTTGCAATTTTTGAATATTCCTTGAAGTTAATAATTCTTGGACTAATCTGGGTATTTTTCCGAATTGAGTCAATAATTCTTTTTCTTGTTGCGAAGAGATTTTTCTACGTATTCGTCCAAAATAAATAGATAAAAGATAGAGAGCTGTTAGCTGTGCCGTATAAGCTTTTGTTGAAGCAACGGCAATTTCTGGACCAGCCCGAGTATAGAAAACTTCATTAGCTTCTCGAGCAACAGAACTTCCGACAACATTAGTGATCCCCAGAACATAGGCCCTTTTCTTTTTAGCTAAACGCAGAGCGGCAAGAGTGTCTGCTGTTTCCCCAGATTGGCTGATGACAATGACTAGATCTCGGGCTGATATTAATGGATTCCGATATCTAAATTCCGAGCCTAGATCAATTTCTACGTTTATGCCTAATATATTTTCCATGATATGACGGGCAATCCAGCCAGCATGAGCCGAAGTACCGCAGGCAACTATATGAATTTTTTGAAAAGATTTTACCCTGGAAGCTGATATTGGAAATTCACTCAAGTTTAATTTATTTGTTTTTAAATTTATTCTGTTTTTTAAAGTATCCGCTATCGTTTTAGGCTGTTCCATGATTTCTTTAATCATAAAATGATCATATCCTTCTTTCTCAATCCTTGAACCGTCGCCAGATATTTGAAAAATTTTCTTTTTAATTTTTTGTCCGTAAGAATCAAAAAATTCTATTTTCTGAGATTGGACAATAGCCATCTCATTGTCTTCCATGATGTAGGTTTGACGAGTGTGCCTTAAAAGAGCCGGAGCATCAGAGGCAACAAAATTTTCTCCCTCCCCCACCCCTATGATCAAGGGGCTGTCTTTACGGGCGCAAATTAATTTATTTTCATCAGCTGATAAAACCGCTAAGGCATAAGATCCTCTAACTTTAGTCAATGCTTTTTTAACCGCTAAAAATAAATCGCCTCGATAATATTCTTCAATCAGATGAATCAACACCTCGGTGTCTGTTTCGGAAAGAAAATTATGTCCTTTCTTCTTGAGCTTTGATCTTAAAGATTGATAATTTTCAATGATACCATTATGAACTAAAGATAATTTACCTCGGCAATCAACGTGAGGATGAGCGTTGCAATCACTTGGTTCCCCATGGGTGGCCCAGCGAGTGTGCCCAAGGCCGATATTTCCGTTTATTTCAGTTTGCCCAATTTTTCTCTCCAAAAATTCCAAGGAACCAGATTTTTTAATAACTCGAAGATTGTTTTTCGAACAAATAACAATTCCGGCCGAGTCGTAGCCACGATACTCAAGTTTTTTTAAACCATCAATCAATATTGGGGCTGCTGGACGAAAACTAATATAACCAACGATACCGCACATATTATTTTTTTAACTTAATCCTATAAAGTAATTTTCAGAGTCTATTAAAATATCTTTTAAGTAAAAGAATTGCTCTAAGGTTGTATCGTTTCAGCTTCTCTTTATACTAAACTAGATTTTGATTAATTGCCATAAGGGGCTATCGAGATTAGAATGAAATATCCAGATAAGCAATAGAATATAAAAACAGACAAGATGTGATAAATTAAGCGTAACAGATTTAATGTCGCACAAATCTAATATGCATCAATCTTTATTTTGGTAATTTTATAAATATTAAATATGGAAAACGTAGTTATTTTAGGATCCACTGGATCCGTTGGAAAGCAGGCTCTGGAAGTAATCTCTGCCTACCCTGATAAATTTAAGGTTTTTGGGATTGCTGCAAAAAGTAACATTACTGATTTAAAAATTCAAATAGAAAGATTTCGCCCCGAAATAATTTCTGTTCAAGAAAAAGAAGCTTTCGAAATCCTTGCGAATAGCGCCAAGGGGGTATATTTGGGAGAAGAAGGACTCATAAAGCTTTCTTCTCACCCTCAAGTAGATATAGTTTTAATATGCACTTCAGGAACAGCAGCGCTATCAGCTCTTTTTGCTGCCATTTCCGCTAAGAAAAAAATAATTCAAGCCAATAAAGAGATAATCATAGCTGGTGGAGAAATAATAAATAAAGAACTTCGTCGACACAATGTATCAATTATACCGATAGATTCAGAACATTCTGCCATCTTCCAGTGCCTCAAAGGAGAGGAAAAAAGAGATGTCAAACGCATAATCCTTACATGTTCTGGCGGACCATTCCGGAATCATTCTTTACAAAGCTTAGAAAGAGTGAGTAAAGAAGAGGCCCTGTCTCATCCAGTCTGGAAAATGGGTCCCAAAATAAGCATTGACTCTGCCACCTTAATGAACAAAGGATTTGAGATAATAGAAGCTCATTATTTATTCGACATCCCTCTAGAGAAGATAGATGTTGTTATCCATCCCGAAGGAGTGATCCACTCTATGGTTGAATTTAATGACGGAAATATAAAGGCTATATTAGGGCCTCCTAGTATGAAAAGTCCAATAGAATATGCGCTCTTTTATCCCGAAAGAGGAAGCGGAACGATCCCTGGCCTCAATTTGTCTGAAGTAGAAAAGCTTTCTTTTTTTACTCCAGATACCGAGAGATTTCCCTGTCTTGAAATCGCAAGAGATGCCCTAAGAACGGGTGGAACCATGCCAGCAGCTCTTGTTTTTGCTGATGAAATAGTTGTAAAAAAATTTCTAGATGGAGAAATTAAGTTTTTAGACATTCCAAAAGTTATAAAAGAAATAATTGATGGACATAAAAAAATAGCAAACCCAAAAATGGAAGATATCGTGTCTTTAGAAAAAGAAATTAAAAATCTTTATAAATAACTAGGAGGATATTTGTTGCTACTATGGCGAAAAATCCTTAAATTAGATTTAGGCAATAGAATAAACAAAAAACCAAGAAAATAAACTTGAGCTTACTAACAGTATAGTGGACCCGGGGAGATTCGAACTCCCGACCTCCACATTGCAAATGTGGCGCTCTACCAACTAAGCTACGGGCCCTATGTCAAAGTGGGCGTGGCAGGAATTGGACCTGCGACCTCTTCTTTATCAGAGAAGCGCTCTACCACTGAGCCACACGCCCACGATAGAATCATTTTAACAGCAACTAAAAAATCCCGCAAGTTGCGGGATGAATAATTAACTATTTTGAACCGTCTTGAGAGCGGATAAGAAAGGTTTACCGCTATTGCCTTAAAATTGAAATCCAAATTTGAGATTTCAATTATAGTCGACAAACTTAGAAATAATATTGTTCCACGCGCAGATTCCCCTACGCGTACCTTGTTACGACTTAGTCCTGATCATTGGCCCTACCTTCGGCCCTCCCAAATGGAGAGACTACGGGCATTACCAACTTTCCTGACTTGACGGGCAGTGAGTACAAAACCCAGGAACATATTCATCGCCACATAGCTGATTGGCGATTACTAGCGATTCCGGCTTCATGGGGTCGAATTGCAGACCCCAATCCGAACTGAGGAATTGTTTAGGCGATTAGCTCCATCTTGCGATGTGGCAAACGCATTGTCAATCCCATTGTATCATGTGTGCAGCCCAGGGCATCAAAGGGCCATACTGATTTGGCGTCATCCCCGCCTTCCTCCTCGTTGTTCGAGGCAGTTTCCTATGGTACGTGAAACATAGGACAGGGGTTGCGTTCGTTATCCGACTTAACGGTACATTTCAAAACACGAACTGACGACAACCATGCAGCACCTGTGCTAACGTCTCCGAAGAGTAGACCCGACTTTCATCGGGCTTCATTAGCATGTCAAGCCCTGGTAAGGTTCTTCGCTTGTTGTCGAATTAAGCCACATGATCCACCGCTTGTGTGGGTTCCCGTCTATTCCTTTGAGTTTTAGTCTTGCGACCGTACTCCCCAGGCGGGACACTTAACGCGTTAGCTTCGCCACCGAAAGGGTCGACACTTCCGATAGCTAGTGTCCATCGTTTACAGCGTGGACTAAAAGGGTATCTAATCCTTGTTGCTACCCACGCTTTCGTCTCTGAGCGTCAGGACTGCCCCAGCCAGTTGCCTTCGCCTTTGGCGTTCCTGATGATATCGACGGATTTCACCCCTCCACCATCAGTTCCACTGACCTCTGACAGCCTCTAGTTAAGTAGTTTTTTCGGCATTCCAAAAGTTGAGCCCTTGGTTTTTAACCGAAAACTTTCTTGACCGCCTACAGACGCTTTACGCCCAATAAATCCGGGTAACGCTTAGGGGTTCTGAATTACCGCGCCTGCTGGCACAGAATTGGGCCCCCTTTATTCCACCGATACCGTCATCCCGAAGGATTCTTCTCGGTGAAAAGATCTTTACGCTCCGCAGAGCTTCTTCAATCACGTGGTGTCGCTCGGTCAGGCTTTCGCCCATTGCCGAAGATTATCGACTGCAGCCTCCCGTAGGAGTAAAGCCCGTATCTCAGTGCTTTTGTTGGGGAACACACTTTCATGCCCCCTATCCGTCATAGCCTTGGTGAGCCGTTACCTCACCAACAAGCTGATAGAACGCAGGCCAATTCCATTCCGACCGAAGCCTTTACTCAATCAATCTTACGATCAATAGAGACTATCGAACATTAGCTCTGATTTCTCAGAGTTATTTTCGTGAATGGAGTATGTTGCCTACGTGTTACTAACCCGTTTGCCGGTGCTCCCGAAGGAGCCCCTTGACTTGCATGCCTTATCCACACCACCAGCGTTCACCCTGAGCTAGGATCAAACTCTCAATAAAAGAATAAACTCAAGGCGATTCAAAATAATCAATTATTCAAATGGAAAGAACTGGTTTCTATTCTACTTCACCTATTATTAATTGTCAATTATTCTTTTTTATCTTCCTCTGACTTCTTCTCTTCTTTCTTGCCTTCGTTAACTTCAGTCTCATCAGTATTATTTGAAGAATCTTTTTCTGGTTCAGAAATCACTTCTTGCACAACTTCTTCTTTTGGCCCACTTTCTTCCAGATTTTTATCTTTATCTGGATTTTCTGCAGATTCTGTAATTTTCTTTTTCAAGACATCTACTTTTGAACCAACAATTATTTTGGCTTCAATTAACATATTATGAACGCGATCAGTTGGTTGAGCCCCTGAAGAAAGCCAATATTTAATCCTTTCTTCATTTAATTCTTGCTCTTTGGTGAAAGGATTAAAGAAGCCAACCTTCTCGATAAATTTTCCTCCTTGAGGAGCATTACGACTATCGGTTACCACAATCCGATAAAATGGTTGATTTTTACGACCTGTTCGGAAAAAACGAATTTTTAACATAATTGTATTATCTATTTTTTTTAAAATAATGCAAGGCTCGTTCTGCCGCATCTTGTTCGGCTATCTGCTTTGAACCCCCCGATCCAGTGCTAACTATTTGCCCATCAATTAAAACCCCAACCTTAAAATTTTTTGCGTGATCAGGTCCCTCAGTCTGAATAATTTCATAACAAGGAGCCACTCTCCCTTGTGATTGAATTAATTCTTGCAATTTTGATTTTGCATCAATGTAATCAGATTGATCAATTATTCTTTGCAATAAGATTAAAATATTATCAACAATAAAACGATCAACTCTTTTCTGCCCTTGGTCGAGATAGATGGCTCCGATAAAAGCTTCAACTGTATCAGCGAGAACTCCGTCACTTATTTGACCATTTAATTCTCCGTGTGACAATAAAAGATATTTTTTAAATTCAAGTTTTTGTGCTAATTGAGATAGTTTTTTCGTGTTAACTAGAGCCGCTCGCCAACGAGTTAACTCTCCCTCTGAAGCTGAGTATTTGCAGTAGAGATATTCGGTTGTAGATAATTCCAGGACAGCATCTCCCAGAAACTCAAGTCTCTCATTGTTGCCTAAGGGGAATTCAGGATTTTCATTTAAAAAAGAACGATGGACAAAAGCTTGAACGAGTAATGATTTATCTTTAAATATTGCTTTAGTTTGCTTTTCTAAAAAAGCGAAGTCTTTCAATTGATACCAATATTCGATTTTATTCTTTTTCTCCATTCTGCGCCGATATTTTTATTTGCTCGAAAATACCTCCAATTACTCCATTGATGAAATGACCCGATGCGACTCCTCCAAAATCTTTCCCTAATTCGATGGCTTCGTTGATCGCTACTTTGGGGGGCACTTCTTCTGGGTTTAAATACAGTAACTCATATAGACTTAATCTCAGAATATTTCGATCAACTAATGTCATTTTTTGCATGGGCCATTTGGGAGCAGAGTTCAAAATCATCTGATCTATTTCCGCAAGATGTTCGCTCACCCCCTTGACTAAGTCTCTAAAGAAAATTTCTGTTTGTTTATCAATCTTTAATTCTTTGGCCCCATCAAGGATACGATCTACATAAACCAAACAATCCCCCGCCTTGAGACCGTAAAAGTCCCACTGATAAAGAGCTTGAACAGCTAGAGAACGAGCTTGATGACGTGAAGGCATCTTTAATTTAAGAAGATTTTTCTTCTTTGTTTCTCTTCTTTTTTTCTTTTGCTCCCATGTCCTTCAACACATCGATCACTTCGCGTTCTCGGTAATAACCACAGTAACTGCAAACCGTATGCGGTCGCTTTGGTTTGCCACACTTGCGACATTTTACTAAGGTTGGAGCAGTTGTATAACAATGCATGCGACGCTGATCGCGCCTTGATTTTGTTTTTCTTTGCTTTGGAACAGCCATATGACTTTTAACTCTATCAGATATTAATTATTTTGCCAAGCCCCAAACAACCTAAAGCTAGAACGATGAATCGGTGATGGGCCATATTCATTAAGCATCTGATAGTGGAGTTTCGTTCCATAGCCTTTGTGTTGAGCAAAATAATATTGAGGATAAAGACTATGATACTTCAACATTATCTTATCTCTCGTTACCTTAGCCAATATTGAGGCAATTGCTACAGATAATATTTTTTGATCTCCTCCTATAACCTGATATTGTTTAATTGACGTAACAAGACTAAAATTACCGTCAACGATAAGAGCATTGGGCTTATGTGAGAATTGATTAACAGCCCCCATCATTGCTTTCTTTGTAGCTTGCAAGATATTGATCTGATCAATAATTTTAGGAGATATAATTCCAATCTTATAGCTTATATCAGGAGATGATTTAATCCATTGAAATATCTCTGATCTCTTTTTTCCGCTTAACTGCTTAGAATCTCTTACTTCCGATAATAGTATTTTATCTGAAAAAGAATTAGAAAAGGAAACTGCTACAGCAACTACTGGTCCAGCTAAGGCCCCACGGCCAGCTTCATCTATCCCCGCAATAGAAAGATAACCTTGCTTTCGGATTTTTTTCTCAAAATCTAGGCTTGGCTTATATTTGTCAAAAGATTTAATTTGCATTATAATGATATCAGATATTAGTTATTTTAACCCTTAAAAGATAAAATGAAAAATGGAATTTCATCTGTCACCCCTCCCCTGAAAACCGACGCTGTTTTAATGCGTAAGGATATTGAAAAAGAATTGAAGGAGGCGCATGACGAGGGAAGAATCGCTGATTTTAGTTATAAAATTTTGCCTTTTCTTTCTCTGGCTGAAAGGAAAATTGATTTTGGCCTAAATCTTGAAGGAGCTACGATATTAGGAGCCGTTTCTCTTCGCGGAGTCATTATTGATGGCGATTTGAACATGAATCATGTTATCGTTAAGGGATCCATTTTCTTGGATCAGGCAGCTGTACTTGGCTCAATTAATTTAGAACAAGCCACTGTTAGAGGCGTCGTCAATTTAGTTGGATCGCAAGTCAAAAACAACCTTAATTTAAATCAGTTGATTAATAATGGTTTCATAAGCTTAGCAAAGGCAAGAATCGGTCAAGATGTTAATTTAATCAGCGGAAAAATACAAGAATCAAGACACGATAATTTAATTATCGAAGGGAATCTCTATCTCCGCCAAGCAGTTATCAATGGAAATCTAAATTTACAGAAATCAGCCATTGAAGGTTCGGTTGATTTAATGGAGGTTTTAGTTTTAGGTAATGCTAATTTTGAAGGAGCATCTATCTCAAAACATTTAATTATCAGAAGTGCTGTTTTAGAAGATGGAATTATTCTAAAAGGAGCCCGCTATCAAAGTTTGATCAAATGAAGAAGTTCGTTCATCTTCATGTCCACTCTCATTATAGTTTATTGGATGGATTGCCTAAAATTCCAGAATTATTAGACTATACGAAAGAACTCGGCATGGAATCTGTTGCCTTGACCGATCATGGCAACCTTTATGGTTTAATAGAATTCTATCAAGAAGCCATTAAAAGAAATATTAAGCCAATTTTAGGTTGCGAAGTTTATGTTGCTCAAGGGTCAATGGACCAAAAACAAATTGACGACAAGAGTAGTTATCACTTAACTTTGTTAGCCGAAAATAAAATTGGTTATCAAAATTTAATTAAATTAGTAACTGAGGCTAATTTGCGAGGATTTTATTATAAGCCCAGAGTTGACAAAAATCTTTTGAGAGAGAATTCTCAAGGTCTAATTGCTCTCTCTGGTTGTGCTCAGGGCAAGATACCGCAATTGATTTTGAAAAAACGTTTTGCTGAAGCGAAGGATGAAGCACTCGAATATCAAAAAATTTTTGGGACAAATAATTTTTATTTGGAAATACAAAACTGTCCCAGTTTCGACAATCAAACAGAAATCAACAATCATCTCTCTCAAATTTCTCAAGAGACAGGAATTCCCCTAGTCGCTACAAATGATGTTCATTATTTAAGACCAGCAGACGAAGAAGCTCAAGAAATATTGTTGATGGTTAATACACATACTAATGTTGAGACAACTAACCGCATGACTATGATTGGAAGTAGCTCTTATCTAGCGTCACCCGAAGAGATGCATGAAACCTTCAAAGATTATCCCGAAGCACTGAATAATACCCTGAAAATAGCTGAACGATGTTCTGTAGAAATAGAATTAAATAAATTAAGACTTCCAAAATTTAAGCCTCCTCAGGGTAAAAAAACAGAAGCATACTTGAGAGAATTGTGCCAAGAAGGTATAGAAAAAAAATTCAAAGAAACAACTCCCGAAATCAAGGAAAGGCTAGCATACGAACTTTCGGTGATTGATAAAATGGATTTTGCTTCTTATTTTCTGATTGTCCATGATTTTATTAAGTGGGCTAAAGATCAACATATTGTAGTTGGACCAGGCCGAGGAAGTGCACCAGGATCACTCGTTTCATATCTTTTGGATATTACCACGATCGATCCTTTGAAGCATAAGTTAATTTTTGAACGTTTTTTAAATCCTGAAAGAATTTCTATGCCTGATATTGACATAGATTTTGCCGATCATCGTCGAGACGAAGTAATTGAGTATGTTGCAAATAAATATGGACGAAATCACGTCGCTCAGATTATTACTTTTGGAACAATGGCCGCCCGAGGATCTATTAGAGACGTGGGACGAGCACTTGGCTATAGCTATAATTTTTGTGACCAAATAGCTAAAAGCGTTCCTCTCAATATGAATTTATCTCAGGCACTCGCTTCTGTTAAAGAATTAAAAGAAAAATATGAATCAGAGGAACAGGCACATCGACTGATTGATTTAGCCATGAAAATTGAAGGAACTGCAAGACATGCCTCTACTCATGCATGCGGCGTTGTCGTAGCCGATCGTCCCCTTTCCGAAATAATTCCTCTCCAATTAGCTCCTCAAAAAAAGGACAAAATCATTACGCAATACAGCATGGAATATGTTGAAGCATTGGGTTTGTTGAAAATGGATTTTCTCGGCTTGCGTAATTTAACTATTATTGAAGAAACCCTACGTCGTATTTACGCTATTCATAAAATAGATTTAGAGGTTGAATCTATCCCTAGCGATGATAAAAAAACCTATCAACTGCTTCAAAGAGCTGAAACAACTGGTGTTTTCCAGCTAGAAAGTAGTGGCATGAAAAGCAACTTAAAACAATTAAAGCCCAATAGGTTTGAAGATATCGTGGCAATGGTTGCTCTCTATCGTCCGGGACCAATGCAATTTATTCCTCAATATATCTCTCGGAAACATGGCCGTGAAAAATTTAACTATCTTCACCCTGAATTAAAAGAAATTTTATCTGATACTTATGGAATCGCTGTTTATCAAGAGCAAATAATCCAAATTGCTCATAAGATGGCCGGCTTCTCCCTTTCAGAAGCTGATACTTTACGAAAAGCTATTGGAAAAAAGAAAAAAGATTTACTCGACAAACAGCAAGGAAAGTTTATCCAAGGAATGATTGAGAACAAGATTTCCGAGAAAATAGCCAAGGAAATTTGGAATTGGATAATTCCGTTTGCCAGCTACAGTTTTAATTTAGCTCATGCAACTAGTTATGCTACTATCGCCTATCAAACGGCTTACTTAAAGGCTCACTATCCCCTAGAATTCATGTCTTCTCTCTTAACGTCACATTCAGGCAATAATGATAAAATTGCCTTTCTGATTCAAGAGTGCAGAAGAGCAAATATTGAAATATTGCCTCCAGATATCAATGAAAGTTTCTTTAGCTTTTCAGTTGTTCCAAAAGAAAAAGTTATCCGATTTGGTCTTTCAGCAATAAAGAATGTTAGCCAAAAATTAGTGGAGCAAATTATAGATGAGAGAAAACAGAATGGATCGTTTAAGTCATTTGAAGATTTTATAGCCCGCACTTGTCAAAATGGTCTAGACAAAAAATCACTCGAAAGCATGGCTCGAGCTGGTGTTTTTGATAATTTAATTGAACGAAATAAAATTGTTAATAATATTAAAAATATTCTTGATTGCGCGCAGGAAATAAAGAAACAAAGCGCAACTCAACAAGCTAGTCTCTTTCAAACAACGACCCTAAATCCAACCATTCATTTTGACTCGGAAGGATCAATTACGACATTAGATAAGTTAAGCTGGGAAAAAGAATTATTGGGTCTTTACGTTAGCGCTCATCCCCTAAATCATTACGAGAAAATGCTTAGCAAGGTAACTACTCCGCTAAAGGATATAGATGATTCTTTGGTGGGTAAAATGATTCGCGTCGGTGGAATTGTCAATAAAATTCATAACATTATTACTAAAAATAATGAAAGGATGCTATTCTTAGAATTAGAAGATTTAACCGATAAGGTTGAAATCGTTGTTTTCCCTCGCGTTCTTGATATGTATGCTAAAATACTCAAGGAAGGAAATATTATTTTAGTTAAAGGAAGAATTGACCATCGAAATGGATCTCTCCAAATGATCGGAGAATCAGCAGAAGAATTAATATCTCAAAATTAAATATGAAAATAGAGGAAATAAGACATTCTCTCTCTCATATTATGGCCGCAGCTATTCGGGAAATATATCCGGAAGTTAAGTTTGGTATTGGCCCTAGTATTGAAAATGGTTTTTATTACGATGTTGATTTGTCAGAAAAATTATCGCCTGATGATTTAACGAAAATCGAGTCGAAAATGAAAAAAATCATCAAGGAAAATTTACCGATTGAAAAGAAAATTATCAACCGTTCTGAAGCATTAGATTTATTCAAAAATCAACCATATAAATTAGAATTAATCAAAGAATTAGCAGAAGGAGAAATAAGCACATATCAACTTGGAGAATTCATTGATTTGTGCAAGGGTCCTCACGTTTCTTCAACGGGGAAAATAGATTCAGAATCTTTCCAGCTACATTCTATTGCTGGTGCTTATTGGCGTGGAGATGAAAAGCGTCCAATGCTTCAACGAATTTATGGCTATGCTTTCCCATCTAAAGAAGAACTTGACGCTTTTATCTATCAATTGTCTGAGGCACAAAGAAGAGATCATCGCTTGATCGGCAGAAAACTAGAGCTCTTTAAATTTGACGAAAAGCTCGGGCCAGGATTACCCATTTGGTTGCCAAAAGGAGCTATTTTAAAGAAAATTGTCCAAGATTTTGTCTTAGACAAATATTTCCAAAATGGGTATGAGCCGATAGAGACTCCTCACATCGCAAGATTGCATTTATGGCAAACCTCCGGTCATGCTGATTTTTACAAAGAAAGCATGTTTCCCCCCATGCATTTAAGCGAAATATCAGAAGAAGAAAAAGATGATTATCAGCTTCGTCCCATGAACTGTCCTTTCCACATTCTAGCCTATCAAGATAAGCCTCGTAGCTATCGTGATTTGCCAATTCGTTATAGTGAATTAGGTACAGTTTATCGTTATGAAAAATCTGGCGTATTACATGGTTTAAATCGAGTCAGAGGGTTCACCCAAGATGATGCTCATATTTGGTGCACCCCCGACCAATTACCAGAAGAAATTAAAAAAACACTAAATTTGGGACTTGAAATACTTAGTAGTTTCGGGTTCAAGGAATATGATATATATCTTTCTACTCGCCCCGAAAAATACATTGGAGATAAAGAAATCTGGGCGAAGGCAACCGATGCCTTAAAAGAAACTCTTGATAGTCAGAAAATAAAATATCAAATTGATGAAGCTGGCGGAGCTTTTTATGGACCCAAAATTGATATTAAGATCAAAGATTCTATCGGCAGAAGCTGGCAGTGTACGACCATTCAAGTAGATTTTAATTTACCTGAAAAATTTAACTTATCCTTTATTGATGAAAATGGTCAAGAAAAAAGACCTATTATGATTCATCGAGCCCTTCTTGGCGCGCTTGAGAGATTCATCGGCGTATTAATTGAACATTATGGGGGACGTTTTCCTGTTTGGTTAAGCCCCAATCAAGTTGCTATTATTCCCATTTCAGACCGTCATTTAACCTACGCTCAAAAGGTATCTTCCGAGCTTAAAAAGAATTCTTTCCGAGTAGTTATTGATAGTCAAGGGAAAACTGTTAATAAGAAAATACTACAAGCAGAAGAACAGCAAATTCCTTTCATTATCGTTATCGGTGATCGAGAGATTGAGAAAGAAAACATCAGCATCAGAGAAAGAGATAAAGCTGATTTATCAACCTTAACAATAGAAGAATTCATAAAAATTCTTCAAAATAAGGTTCGCGAAAAAACTTGAATGAATTTAGAAAATAATTCAGATAACAACCTGTATTTTTTAGAAACTCTTGGTTGTCAAATGAATATATCTGATTCTGAAAGAATCGCTAGCTTTTTGGAACATAAGGGTTGGCAAAGAACCAATAACATCTCCCTCGCTAGCCTAATCATCATTAACATGTGCTCGATCAGAAAATCGGCCGTTAATCGAATTCATGGTTTTATCGAAAAAATAAATAATTTAAAAAAGTATAAAACTGGCATAAGAACAGTTTTAACCGGTTGCTTTTTAAATGTTCCCGAGCAATCTAAATTTTTTAAAACCTTCAATTTAATTTGTCGAATTGAAGAGTTGCTAGGTCAGGATCATTATTTATCTTTATCTCCCAAGCATGAATCCCCTTTCCGCGCTCGTGTTCCCATCATGACTGGCTGTAATAATTTTTGTAGCTACTGCGTTGTTCCTTACACCCGAGGAAGAGAATATAGTCGTCCGGCTCAAGAAATTATTGACGAGATAAAAGAATTAGTTAAAAATGGTTATCGAGAAATTTGGTTATTGGGGCAAAATGTAAACAGTTATCAGGATTTATCTCAAAAAGATAAAATTGATTTTCCGTCTTTACTCTCAAAAATAAATGCATTATCAGGTGATTTTTGGATATATTTTACATCTTCTCATCCCAAAGATTTTTCAGATAATTTAATTGAAACAATGGCTAAATCCAAAAAGGTAGCACCTTATTTGAATTTACCTCTTCAGTCTGGAAATAATACAATACTTCAGAAAATGAATCGTCCTTATTGTGTCAGGGATTATCAAAAGAAAGTTAGAAAACTCAGGAAATCATTCGAGAAACACCGCGCTGGAATAGAAAAAAAGATAACCCTTTCAACCGATATTATCGTTGGCTTTCCGGGAGAAACAAGATTTCAATTTTTGAGTACGGCTCGATTAATGAAAAAAATAGGATTTGATATGGCTTATATTTCTCAATATTCGCCACGTCCTTTAACGAAAGCATGGTCCCTCCCTGACAATATAAGCAAGAAAAATAAAAAGAGAAGAGAGATTATTCTAAATAATATTTTAAGAAAAACAGCTTTAAAAAATAACCGTCAATATCTTAATCAAATCATACCTGTTTTGATTACAAAAAACGACCAATTAAAAAAATGCCTTATGGGAAAATCGAGAAGTTATAAAAATATACGCATTGAGTCTAATCAAGATGATCTGATCGGTGAAATAATAGAGGTGTTGATTATCGAAGCGCATCCATGGGGATTGATTGGTGTCCTGAAAAATTAAGAAAGGCAGAGAGTTGATCCAACACTGGATCAAGCCCTCTGCCCATTCATCAGAGATCGGGCAATTCCGAGAAGCACGGTCAACATAACCGCCTTGAGGATAAGTCCGCCCCAAATGACCAGTAGTGATTTTTTATCCCTTGTGACTGCTCCATAAAAAATTGTAGCCGCCGTCACTGATGGGATGTAGGGAACAATGTTCAAGAGAAATATGAGGATATATCGATATCTCCATTTGGTCAAGTATTCTGCCATTCTTTGACCTTTTCCCTCTCTTCGGGCAAGAGCCGATCCTATGAATCTTTTCAAGCATGACCATACTGTCGGATCTCTCTTGACAAAATAGGCCAAAACAATGAAAAGAGTGCTCGTTGTGATTGTGCTTAGCGTTAATGAAGCTATCGCTAAGAACATCGAGCCCCATACCCCTCCTTCTGATAGAATCTGATTACTTAGCCATGCATCCGGCATAAGAAACCAAGCCAACCATCTCATGCTTCACCTCCTTGATTATTATGAGATCTGATTGTATTTTTATTTTATAATCAAAAATCACGATGTCAACAAATAAGAGGAAAAAATTGATTGTCATTTTAGGCCCAACTGCTACTGGAAAAAGTAGCTTAGGGGTGAATTTAGCTTTAAAATTCAGAGGAGAAATTATCTCAGCTGATTCTCGACAAGTCTATGGGGGACTTAATATCGGATCTAATAAGATTACTGCTCCTGAAATGAAGGAAGTTAATCATCATCTAATAGACGTTGCTTCGCCCAAATTTGATTTTAATGTCGTCCGCTTTCAAAAAATGGCTTATGTCGCAATTAATAATATTATTAAAAAGGGGAAATTACCCTTTTTAGTTGGCGGATCGCCCCTCTATCTTTATGCTGTTACAGAAGGATGGGTTTTCCCTCCAGCTCCTCGTAACAATATTTTAAGGAAAGAAATGGCTAGCAAAAATAATGAACAACTCTGTGAGATTTTGGAGAAACTTGATCCTGTCTATCTAAAAAAGATTGATCGGTCTAATCCGCATCGCCTAATTCGAGCAATAGAAATTAGCACTTGCTTAGGTTATGTTCCTCCAAAATTGAGTTGTCCTCTTTTTAATACTTTGCTAATTGGGCTAAATCCTGATCCAAAAGTCTTAGAAGAAAATATCAAAAAAAGATTAAATAAAAGAATAAAAATTGGTTTAATTGATGAGATAAATGATTTGCATCGAAAATCTCTCTCCTGGAAACGACTAGAGGCATTCGGGTTAGAGTATCGCTGGGGATCTCTTTACTGCCAAGGAAAAATAGATAAAAAAGAAATGGAAAAAAGGATTATTCGCGACAGCATAAAATTAGCCAAGCGCCAGATGACTTGGTTTAAAAAAGATAATCGTATTTCTTGGGCTGGAAATCAAAAACAGGCAGAATTGATTATAAAAAATTTCTTATAGAAATCTCGTTAATCACTCAACGCTTCTTCTAGTATTTTTTTCGCCAGGCCCGGCTCAACCCTTCCACCGGTTTCCTTCATTAATTGTCCAATTAAAAATTGCAAAACCGAAGTTTTCCCTTGTTTATAAGCATTAACTAATTCTGGCTGATTTTTTAAAATCTTATTTGTCAAAGACTTAATCACCCCCTGATCATCAATCTGAGCCAATCCCCTATCCTCAATAATATGAGAAGGATCTCCCCCATTTTCAAACATTTCTTTCAGGACGTCTTTCGCAATACGAGATGATATCTTATTTTGAAAAATCAAAATAATTAATTCAGCGAAATTCTCGGGAGTAATTTTAATTTCTCCCCCCGATCGCTCATTGAGCATGCTTTTCAAATCACTTGTTAAATAATTTATTAAAAGCTTTATCAATTCTCCTTTTTTATTTTGATCGACCTTCTCGTCTTTCATCCAAGCGAAAAGCTCGCTTACCGTTTTTTCGAAATAATTACCCAGTTCAATGTCTCGAATCAACAACTCAGCATCGCCTCCTCCTGATTGAGATTCTTTTTCGGGATCAATTTGATATTCTTTAACAAACCTTATCCTTTTCTCTTTGGGTAATTCTGGCAGATCCCCCCTGATCTTATCAATATCGGCTTGAGTCCACTTCATCGGCAATAAGTCTGGTTCTGGAAAATAACGATATTCTTGGGCCACTTCTTTTTTTCTTTGCAATATTGTAGCTTTTCCATCCCAACCTCTCGTTTCTTGATCAATCTTATTTCCTTGAAGGATAAGATTAGATTGTCGACTTATCTCATAATCAATTGCTTCTCTTACGGCATGTAATGAATTTAAGTTTTTAAGTTCAACTTTAACTCCGGAGCCTAATGGCTCGCTTTCCAATTGGACTGAAACGTTAGCTTCTATTCTCATTTCTCCTTTTTCCATATCAGCATTAGAAACTTTTAAGTCCCTTAAAATTAAATGTAATTCCTTAACGAAATTATCCACTTCCTGCCCATTAGAAAAATCAGGCTCAGTTACTAATTCCATTAAAGGCATACCTGCTCGATTAAAATCAACCAAAGAGTCGCTTTTATTATGAATAAGGCGTGCCGTATCTTCTTCTAAATGGATCCTCTTGATCCTTATTTCTTTTTCTTTATTTATTTCAAAAATTCCCTCAGCACATAATGGTTTTTCGGCTTGAGAGATCTGATATCCTTTCGGAAGATCGGGGTAAAAATAACTTTTTCGAGCAAATTCTGATTCTAACAATATTCTGCATCCAAGGGCTAATCCCATTTTAATGACTCTATAAACAGCTTCGGCATTGGCTGTCGGAAGAGTTCCTGGATGCCCTAAACAAATAGGGCAAATATTTTTATTAGGAATTATTTCTTCCGAATCATTAATGCAGCTGCAAAACATTTTGCTCAGTGTTCTTAACTGAACATGAATCTCTAAACCAATAACTGGCTTTAGTTCTTCTTTTTTCTCCATATTATAATGGAGCCGCCTGCAGGAATTGAACCCGCGTCCGTGGTTTACAAAACCACTGCTTTACCACTAAGCTAAGGCGGCTTTTAATGGTTCTCGGATATTTTATCCCAAAAATCAGATTTGAGTTTTTTTGATTCCGCTGGAAAAACAATACCTTCTGATTGATTAATTTCTTCATCGCCTCTCCCTACAACCATTTTCCCTTCCTGAATCATTTTATTGAATTTATTTCCCGCAATAACAATCATTCCGACAAGACTAAGTGATAATATCGAAATTAATCCAATGTACTCGCTCATAATCCTATATTTCAAAACGAGCAAAGTTACTTATCTCTATCTTTTCTCCTAATTGAGAGACAAGATCATCTATTAAGCCTTGCACCCTCTTGTCTTCGTCTTTGATCCATTTTTGCCTTAACAAGACCACCTCCCCATACCATTTTTCTAATTTTCCTTGAATAATCTTATCGGCCATCTCAGCTGGCTTACCGGCTTTTTCCATTTGTTCGGCATAAATTTCTTTCTCTTTGGCAATTATTTCTTCTGGAATTGCTTCTTGCGATATATAGAGAGGATTCATGGCAGCAATCTGCATCGATATTTCACGAGTAAGATTTTGAAATTTATCAGATTTAGCAACAAAATCAGACTCACATCGAACCTCAAGCAAAACCCCGACTCGACCATTGGCGTGAATATAACTGTTTACCAATCCTTGTCCGGCTTGCCGCATAGATTTGCTTATAGCAATTTCTTTGCCTCTCTTTTTGAGAATTTCCTTTGCCTTTTCCACATCTCCCTTAGCTTCTTCTAACGCTTCCTTGCACTCAGAAATTCCAATCCCCGTTTCTTCTCTTAATTTTTTAACCTGATCAATAGACATAATTAATGTAATACTTCTTTAACTTGTTCTAGAATAAAATTAATGCTAGATGATGCATCGTCGTTAGCTGGAATAGGATAATCTACTAATTCAGGGTTTAAATTCGTATCAACCAATGCTATCGATTTGATGCCTTTGCGTTTTGCTTCTTGCGCAACCAACGCAGTCTTATCTAGATCAAAAATGAAAACAGCGACAGGCAGTTCTTTCATTGTCCTTAATCCTTCGAAATTTCTTTTTAATTTCTCAATTTCTTGATCTATCCCCAATCTTTCTTTTTTTGTGTAATGATCGAATTCTCCTTTTTCTCTTTTTGTCTCTTTTTCAATTAAATCCTTAACACGATGAGAAATTATCTTAAAATTAGTAAAAGTCCCGCCAAGCCAACGTTCGTGGACATAAGGCATTTTGCACTCTTGGGCCACTTTGGCAACAAGATCTTTGATCTGAACCTTGGTACCAACAAATAAAACCTGTTTATTTTCTTTTTTCAATTTTACCAATAAATCTAAAGCCAAATTTAATTTCTCTGATGTTTTTGACAGATCAATTAAATGAACCCCCGACTTCATGCCAACGACATAAGGCTTCATCTTAGGATGTAATCGAGAACTGCGATGGCCATACCCAACACCTGCTTCGATCATCCCTTCTATTAATTTTTCGTTTTTATTGTTATTCATATTTTAATCTAGAAATATAGAACGGCCCCTTAAAGAAGCCGACCAGTTGTGCGGTTACAACCTGATTCTATCTTAAGTGTCTGAAAAAAGATAACATAAACTATTATAATAATCAATGCTAATCACGATAATTTTATTACCTCATATCAAATTCTTGCGGAGAAGCTTGATTTCTAATAATATTTTGCTATTCTGATCATATGAAAAAGGACCTACATCCTAAATATACATCCGAGGCACAAGTTACTTGTGCTTGTGGAAAGCGTTTTTCGATTGGCTCAACAGTTAGCGAAATTAAAACTGAAATTTGTGGTTTTTGCCATCCTTTTTATACTGGCGAGCAGAAATTTGTCGATGTTCAAGGACAAGTTCAGAAATTCCAGGAAAGATTAGCAAAAAAGGATAAAAAGACAAAAAAGAAAAATAAATGAGCGTTTCGGCTATTATTATCGAGATTCGAGCCGGAGCTGGTGGCGAAGAAGCCGCCCTTTTTGCTCGTAATCTTTTTGATGCCTATTCTCGATATGCTCAAAAGAATAAATGGCCTCTCGAAATATTTGATCAAAATATTACTGATTTGGGTGGCTATCGAAAGATTTCTTTCAGAATCATCAGCCAAGAAGCATGGAATCAAATGAAATTTGAAGGAGGAACTCATCGTGTTCAAAGGATTCCTTATACCGAAAAAGCTGGTCGCATCCAAACTTCTACTATAACAGTTTCTGTTTGCTCACAACAGAAGTCTTATTCTGTAAAATTGAACCCAGCAGAGGTTAAAATAGACTTCTATCGATCTTCTGGTCCCGGCGGGCAAAATGTTAATAAAAGAGAAACTGCCGTAAGATTAACACACATCCCGAGTAATTTGATAGTTACTTGCCAATCTAGTCGAAGTCAGCAAAAAAACAAGGAGCTGGCTTTCTCTATTCTGCTCGCCCAATTAGTAAATATTCAGGAAGAAAAAGAGAAAAAAGAGAAAGAGAAGTCTAAAAAATCTCAGATCGGATCAGGCGAACGATCTGAAAAAATAAGGACCTATCATTTTCCTCGTAACCAGATAACCGATCATAGAATCAATCAAAGCTGGCACAATTTGGAAGATGTCATGAAGGGAGATTTTGAGCAAATATTTAAAATTCTTACAAGAAAAATATCCTAATAATTACCTTGGAGGCTCCAATTCCCTTTCTTCAATTAAAACATCTCTCAACTCGTCTAAGCTTTCTAGGATGGCCCCGGCACCTCGCACCATTGCAGTTAAAGGATCTTCTATGATTTTCACAGGCATCTTAACCTCTTTCATTATCAATTGATCTAAATTTTTCAAAAACGCTCCCCCTCCAGCAAGGTGTATTCCATCACTCATGATATCCGACAAGAGTTCAGGTGGCGTCATCTCAATCGTATCTTTAACAGCTGCCACAATTTCTTCAACCGATTTTTTCAAGGCTTGATAAATATCTTTCGAGGATATAATAATTTCTTCGGGCAAACCTGTTACGATGTTGCGCCCTCTCACAGGCATTTCCTCATTTTGAGTTGGAGGAATAGCTGAACCAATTCTAATTTTTGTTTTTTCAGCAGACTGTTCTCCAACAATCAATCGGTATTCTTCTAAAACATAGTCAATAATATCTTGATTCAATTTATCACCGGCTGTTTTTAGGCTTATTTTGGCAACAATTCCACCTAAAGAAATAACGGCTACTTCCGAGGTTCCTCCGCCAATGTCAACAATCAAATTACCCGTTGCTTCTTGAATGGGCATTTTCGCTCCAATCGCTGAAGCAACTGGTTCGTCAACTAAAAATACTTGATAAGCTCCTGCATTTCGGGCAGCATCACGAACAGCCTTTTCTTCTACTTCCGTTATTCCCGAAGGAATTCCAATAATAACTCGAGGCCATAAATGAGGAAACCAATTTTTACCACGTGCTTTCTGAATAAAATACCGGAGCATTTGTTCGGTAATTTCAAAATCAGAAACGACTCCTTTAACTAAAGGACGAGAAGCAACTATATACGAAGGCGTTCGCCCCACCATCTTCTTAGCCGCCTGACCAATGGCTAATATCTGACCAGTTTTTTCATTCAAAGCAACAACCGACGGTTCATTGATAATGATTCCTTTGCCTCGAACATAAACCAATGAATTAGCTGTCCCCAGATCGATAGCAATATCTTGATAAAAATAATTTAAGTTCTTCTTCATGTCTTTATTATATCATTCAATTAATAAGACTGAGCAAATAACCAGCGATATTTTGCCGGTTTGCCACAATAAATACACTTTCCTGATTCCTCAACTGAATCGAATGGAAGACAACGCGTTGATGCCTTGGTCTCTTGTTTTATCTTGCTCTCACAATCTCTACTTTCACACCAAAAAGCTCGAATAAATCCTCTTTGGCTCTGCATTATTTCTTTGAATTCTTGATAAGAATCTACAGTGTGAGTATTTTCTTCTGTAAAAAGACGATGTTTTAATAAAAGTTCATCCTGAATTTCTTTGAGAATTTTCTTAACTTCTTTCTTTATTCCTAAATATGGAATTAATATTTTTTCAAGATTATCGCGACGCACTAACGTACATGAATTAATCTTGCTCTCCTTCTCCCCCACCTCTATTCTTAAAGGGACTCCCTTCATCTCCCATTGATTAAACTTAAAACCGACTGTTTCTTTTTCTTTCATGTCTAGCTTTGCTCTGAAATCAGATAATTCTTCTTTTATTTTATGAGCATAGCTTAAGACATAATCCTTGTTCTGAGCGTTGAAAACTGGAATTATGACAATTTGTATCGGCGCTATGGCTGGAGGAAGAACCAATCCATTGTCGTCTCCGTGAGCCATAATTAAACCTCCGATACTCCGAGTTGATAATCCCCAACTATTCTGCCAGGGATAAAGATCATTACCTTTTTCATCTTGAACCGTCCAATTAAAAGCTTTCGCAAAATTCTGACCTAAGTCATGAGAAGTTCCCGCTTGTAAGGCTTTCCCATCCGGCATTAAAATCTCAATTGTTAGGGTTTGGTCTGCTCCATCAAATTTCTCAGCATCACTTTTTCGGCCTGGTATACTATGCATAGCCATCAAGTCTCGATACATAATTTGATAACAATCTAGAGCCCAGCGGACTACTTCAATACTCTCTTCATGAAAAGCATGAGCACAGTGGCCCTCTTGCCATAAAAATTCAGAAGTTCTTAAAAATAAATAGGTTCTCTTCTCCCACCTCACAACATTACTCCACTGATTTATTTTAATCGGAAGATCCCGCCACGATTTAATCCACTTCTGGTACATTGCATATATAATAGTTTCGGAAGTAGGGCGAACAATTAACCTTTCTTTGAGCTCCTGCCCTCCTGCAACCGTGACAATTGCCGTATAAGGGTTAAATCCTTCTACATGGTCTTCTTCTTTTTTCAGATAAGATTCTGGGATGAATATTGGGAAATAGGCATTTTCGACTTCTTTATTTTTAAACAAAGGATCCAAGAATCGTTGAACCGATTCCCACAAAGAATATCCATAAGGACGAATAATCATACACCCTTTAACCGGAGCATAATCAGCTAAACCAGCCTTCAAGACAACATCGTTGTACCATTCAGATATATTTTTCGATTTGGGAGAAATTTCTTTCTTCATATATCTTTAATTATAACGGTTTAATCAGATAAAGAATATCCCTAATGCTAACAAAGATTAACAAGCCGATTATGAGAAAAAAGAAAATATTATTTATAGTATTTTCTATGACTCGATTGGGCTTTCGACCAATTATTTTTTCAATCCCAACAAATAAAACTTTCCCCCCATCTAAAGCCGGAAGAGGTAAAATATTGAATATAGTAAAATAAATAGCAATGACTGCCAATAGCGTCAACAATCTGTCCCACCCTATAGCCGCTTGCTCTCCTACAATCTGGACAATTCCTATTGGCCCAACAACTCGTGCTCCCGGAATTTTCTCTCCTTGAATTAAGCGATGAATCATTTGAGCAGTCAAAACAGGAATCGTTACTGTTTGAATAGCCGTCGCTCGCAAGCCAGCCCAAGGGGCTTGATACCATTTATAATTTTGATGATAAATTGTTCCGATAATTATGCCTAAAGATCCCTCGTCTTTAGCTCTTTCTTCTTCAAGCGCTGGCCTAACTTCTAACAAAATTAATTCTTTCCCTCGTTTAATCATTAATTCGACAAATTGTCCTTTATTTTCTTCTAGGAAAGAAATCAATTGATGAGGTTCTTCAAAAATTAATTCTGGCTTATCACTTGTTCCTAAAATAATGTCACCGATCATTAATCCTGCTTCTTGAGCCGGGGATGCTGGACTAACTTCAGCTATTTGAATTTGCCCGGGTTGATTACCGGTCGCAGCAAAAGATAATCCCCAAATACCAGCAACTAATGAAAATATGACAACTGCCGTCAACCATGTTGCTATTATTCCGCCCAGGAAAATGGCAATTCTTTGACGGGCCGGGATTGATTCAATCCTTTCTTCAGGAGAGCCTTCTAATTCCGGAATACGGACAAAAGCTCCTAATGGTAGCCAATTTAAGGAATAAAGAGTTTCTTTGATTTTCACTCCCCAAATACGTGGAGGAAGACCAATGCCAAACTCCTCAACGGTTAAACCAAATTTTTTAGCCATTAGGAAATGACCTAATTCGTGAATGGCCATTAAAAAGATTAAGCCTAAGATTGCAATTAAAAAATAAAAAAACATATCAACCTTTTATTTCTTCCTGCTTGTCCTCTTTCATCCTTTCCAATCTATCATTGTATTCATTAATTAATTTTTGCAAATCATCTTTCATTTTGAATTTGTCATCCTCGCTAATTAAACTGTTACTGAATGCTTTTTGAATTTCATCCCAACCTTCATGCCACCAATGACGAACGGTGTCTTTTGATTGATTTGTTTTGTCGTTAATCAACACAATTAAATTCTCCCTTCTTTCTTGAGAAAGATCTGGAGTTGTCACGCGAAGTAATTTCTGATCAACGCTTAAATTAAGCCCCATGTTTGATTGTCGGATGGCTTGTTCTATGGGCTGAAGGTAATCATCGCTCCAGGGCTGAACTATTAATTGATTACTCCCGCTAATATTAATAGAAGCTAATTGCTTTAACGACATCTCTTGCCCGGCAATTGAAATCTTCAGATCATCAATCAGAGATGGAGTTACTCGAGAGGCATGAAGTTTATTTAACTCTTGCTGAAAAAAGGCTGTCACCTTTTCAAGCTCTTCTTTAATTCTGGTAATTGTTTCAATTTTAGACATGGTCAAATAATATTAAAATTTGTTCTAATGCCAGACGCTTATTAAGGCTGGTTCCTTCAATTTGTGAAATTGTTGCTTGAATTTGATTAATAATTTCAGTTAATTGCTCCAAACTATAATCGGGGAACCATTTTGATGGTTCGATCAGGTTAAAAACATTGCTTAACATTGCGGCTCTCCAATAATTCAACCAAGTGTTTAGTGTTTCTGATAAAGTTTCCTCTTTTTTGACTAATCTTTCGACAAAACGAAAACGAATCACTAATGGCTCTTTCGCTAAATCCCCTATCGCTTTCCATTCTACCATTTTCTGCTCAAAAATCTTTTTGTTATCTTTGAGAGTAGCCATTTCATCTATCCTTCCCCCGCCCAGTAAGGCAATTAATTCTGATTTTTCACGAACCACACCTTGATTGATCAACCAATCCACTGCTCTCTGAAAATCATAACTTGGAAAATGAATAAGCTGACAACGAGATTGGATGGTTTCTTTTATCGGCTTAAGCCTGTCTGCCAATAAAATAAATATTGTTTGATTTTTTGGTTCTTCTAATATTTTCAATAAAGCATCCTGAGCATAAACATTCATCTCTTGAGCTCGGTGAATCAATATTATTTGATGGCCTTTTTCCCCTAAACGAAAATCAGTATATGGCCTTATCTCACGAATTTGATCAATTCCAATAGTTTCTTTCCCCCCTTTTTGAGCGCTTTTGGGGTAAATAGGCCAAAGATAAAATTGCTCTTTCCCATCACCATTATCTGATAATTTTTTAATGAACCATTGAGCCATCCTCTCTTTTCCTGAACCCGACTCTCCTAAAAACAGATAAGCATGTGAAAGACGATTAAGGATAATCTCTTTCTCTAAAAATCCTTGTTTCCTCAAATGAGTTTCCGATTCAATCATTTTTTCCCGACAATGCTTTTCTTGTAAAGCTCCAAATTATCAAGAATCATTCCTAACCCTCGAATAACGCAAAAAAGCGGTTCTTCTGCAACAAAAGTTGGAACCTTAACTTTCTCTGCAATAAAACGATCAATATCTGTCAGAAGAGCCCCTCCTCCAGCTAAAATAATTCCTTTATTCATTATATCTGCCGATAATTCAGGCGGAGT
This sequence comes from uncultured Candidatus Saccharibacteria bacterium, assembly GCA_964477715.1. Lineage (GTDB taxonomy): Bacteria > Patescibacteriota > Minisyncoccia > Minisyncoccales > UBA1441 > CAYZEC01. The sequence continues at coordinate 35,026 of CAYZEC010000015.1, forward strand.
CTCCCTCAAAACATTTCTGATAGAACGAGCAATTTCTTCAATTACTTCGCTAATAGCTTCTTGCACTTCATTTGAAGAAATTTTAATATCTCGAGGTAAACCACTAGCAATATCGCGACCACGAACATCTAAGAATTTTTCTTTCTTTTCCTTCTTGGCAACTCCGATTCTTTTTTTAATTTCTTCAGCCGTTTGGACCCCTATGGCTAAATTGTATTTATCTTTAACATAGAACATTATTGCTTCATCCATTTTGTCGCCACCAACACGAGTTGAAGCACAAGTTACAATTCCGCCCAAAGAAATAACGGCCACCTCTGAAGTTCCTCCGCCAATATCGACAATCATGTGCCCAGAACAAGAATCTATGGGAATCCCCGCCCCTAAAGCTGATAGAATAGGCTCCTTAGCAATGTAAGCTTTTCCCGCTCCAACACTAAGCGCTGCTTCTACAACTGCCCTCCTCTCAGCAGAAGATATGTCAGCTGGAACTGAAATGACCAATTCTGGTTTTATGAAATCAAATGCTCCTGATGATTTTTTAATAAAATATTTAATCATTGCTTGAGTCACTCGATAATCTGCGATAACTCCATCGCGTAAAGGACGATAAATTCGAATAGTCTCGGGAGTGCGACCAATCATTTGTTTGGCTTCTAAGCCAACAGCCAAAATACTATTATTTTCAGGAGTAACTGCTACAACCGAAGGTTCATTAATAATAATCCCCTTCTTAGGAAGAAGAACCAGAGAATTAGCTGTACCCAAATCAATTGCTATTTTGCGTAAAAACATATTATTCATTTATTCTTTGAATATCTGCGCCTAATCGACCAAGTCGCTGTTCTATCCGGGCATACCCTCGATCTATTTGATGTACTCCTTCGATGATTGTTTCGCCTTGAGCCATCAAACCAGCAACAACTAAAGCTGCTCCTGCTCTTATATCGCTAGACTCTATTGTCATCCCAGATAACGATGTTGGTCCAAAAATGAAAGCCCTGTGCGGATCGACCATTTCAATATCTCCTCCCATCTTTCTCAATTCATTTGCATAACGCAAGCGATTTTCATAAAGAGGGTCGTGAATTAAACTTTTGCCTGAAGCCTGAGTGAGTAATGGAACTGCTAGCGGTAATAAATCAGTTGGAAATCCAGGATAGGGCAATGCTTGTAATTTTAAAGGCTTTAATTTGGTTGAATGGCGCACCAACAAAGAGTCAGACTCTACCTCAAAATCAACACCCATTTTTTTCATTTTGGCCAAAAATAAAGTCAGGTGCTCTGGCACAACGTCCCTAATAACCACCGTCCCCGGAGTAACTGCTGCCGCTGCCATGAAAGTTCCAGCCTCTAATGGATCAGGAACGATACGATGCTTGACTCCATTTAATTTAGCGACTCCTTTTATTTTGATATCATGTGTCCCCTCTCCTTCTATTTGAGCTCCCATATTTCTAAGCATCTTACCCAAATCTTGTACCTGAGGCTCAGCTGCCACTCCTTTTAGAATAGTTTCTCCAGGCGTTAAAACGGCAGCAAGCATTAAGTTCTCGGTTGCTGTTACGCTAAATTCTTGTAAAACGACTTTTTGTCCACGAAGATTATCTCCCTTAAAATAATAATAATCTCCTTCTTGCTTAAATTCAGCCCCCAGTTCTTCGAGCGCCTCAAGATGAGTATTTATTGGCCTTAAACCAATTCTATCTCCACCTGGTCGAATAATGCGAAATGATTTCAGACGGGCTAATAAAGCTCCAATAAATAATACCGACAATCTAGTCTTGCGCGCTCGATCAAAATCCATATTTTCGGGATCAAGTGAAATATTTTTTGTTTTTAAAGTGTTCTCATCTAACCATTCGGTTTCTACTCCCAATCCCTCTAAGACTCCGATAATGTCTAAAACGTCATCTATTAATGGGATATTTTCGATAATACACTCCTCATCCGTAAGCAGTGTCGCAATTAAAATAGCCCCAGCTGCATTCTTATACCCATTGGTTATTATTTCTCCTTCGAGCGGTTTCCCGCCATGAATAATAAATTTATCTGACATGTTTTTAAATAATTAACTGATCCAATATTATCTTAAAATCGGGCTTTTCGCAAATAAAAAAATTCGGGGAGCCAGCCACGCTGAGCTCCCCGACACTATACTTATCAAGGCAACCAGGCAATCGCCATGTAGCGATCCTCTGGCCCTTCTTCGAGTTCCGATCTCCGAGAAGAGGGAAAAATATATTCCCCGTTCTCTTGCCCACAACAGGTGCATTGAGGAACTGTCAAAATGTTGCTGATGCCAAAGCCATTCAAGACCCTGATGATCCTTCCCACCAGATCAACTTTCGAGAAACTTCTTCCTTGTTTTTGACAAGGATAGATATCTTCAGACCATCCAGCTTTTTCTAATGACTGGATAATCGGATGATCCGTCGGGAACTCGTAACAACATGGCCTAATTGCTGGGCCGATTAATACCTCGGCGCAGCTCGGATGCATTCCCTTACGATCAAGCGTCCTATAGGTCGCTTCGAGCACTCCTTTCATCAGCGAATTTCGGCCACCATGAACCATAGCAAGTAAACCGAGGCTTCTGTCTGCTATGATTATTGGCGGACAATCCGCTGGCAACATCGCTAAGGCTAGATTGTTGACATCGGTAACCACTGCGTCACCTTTGACAACACGCAAGGGTCTTCGCACAAATCTAACTCGCTTCCCATGTTCTGGGAACAAGCGAACGAATCGAACTGGCGCTCCGATGGTTATTTGGAAATATGTTTGTTGTGCTGGACCTCTTTTCATGTCTCCACAAGCTCGAGTGCTGAAAGCATGTGGGACTGGATATTCCTTAATTCTGAATACCTGAGGCCAATAAACCTCTTGATAAGCATCCACATTCTCCTCCTTTCACGAACTAGAATAGTTTATTATAAAATATAAATAGATATTAGTCAATAGAAAAAACGCGTTAACCGTTTTTCAGAGGATTAGGAAAGCAGTTGCTTCTTTGACTCTCCGTTTTTGATACTATCTTCATATTGACGGATTTTTTCTTGAAAATCGTTCCAACTGACTTCTTCTGCTCCAACCATCGAACAAACTTCTTTGTAGGGACAATAACGACACTGGCCATTGCTTGGCCAGTCGTTTAACCGAATAGGCACTTGATTATTTTCAATCTTTTTTCCCAATTCTTCTAAAGAATCAAGCAATTTATTACACAAATCCTGATCGTATTCTATTAAAAATTCCTTCAAATCTTGAGTATCCTTATTAACATAGAGCAGAAATCCTTGCTTTATTTCAAAGAAGTGAAGATAAAGTTGAAGCTGATAAATATATTCTTCCGATGGTTCGGTCAATGTTCGGAAACTGATACTATTAATGCTTTTAACATCTACGATATAATCTTGACCGTTTATTTGGATTAAAGCATCGGCCCGACCAGAGATCAAATTATTAGCCGGAATATTAACTTCGTCTCCCCGCAAGACATTCTGTCCCGACAGGGCTTTAACAATTAATTCGTGAATATAGTTGCCGTGGTCAAAAAGCCTCAAAATCCGAGCTTCTAATGCTCGGCAGGGAGCTTGTTTAAATTTAAAAAACACGCTTCGAGGACATTTTCCGGCGTCGGTCACGTAAAACCTTTTCTGCACGTAACTTCCTCGATCATTTTCTAAATAGAAATTATCGATGATTTCTTTTAACATCAAAACCAAAAACCCATTAACGCTTGCACCACTGAGCCGCTCGGCGAGCTCTTTTTAAGCCAAATTTCTTACGTTCTCTCATTCTTGGATCACGGGCTAGATACCCTGATTTCTTTAAAACCAATCTCAGCTCTTGATCTAACTCCACTAAGGCTTGCGATAAACCATGCCTAACTGCCTCTGCTTGAGCCGATGTTCCCCCGCCCTTAACTATTACCGTTATTGGGAAATCATCGCCTAAATTCGACTTCTTGAGCGGAGCAGAAATTTTTTCTTGGTGAGTTAGAATTGGAAAATATTCTTGTATCTTTTTTCCATTAATCAAAACACCCTTTTTCTTTGATCCAGGATAAATGCGCACCTGAGCTACAGCTGTCTTGCGTCGTCCAACTGCTTGAATATATTCTTTCTTTTCTTTTTTGGGTTTTATTGTTTTTTTAGCTTCAACCATTTCAAACAAATTTAAGTCTTTTAATTCTTGGTTTTCGAAGACGATTTTTAGGCAACATTCCCCAAACCGCCAAACGTAATATTTCTTCTGGTTTATTCTTATGCATATCTTCAGCAACTACTTCCTTCAGACCACCCAAATATCCACTATGGTGATAATATATCTTGCTTGACCATTTTTTGCCAGTCAATTTTATTTTATCAGCATTGCTAATTTCAACCGATGTAATCCCCTCTTTATTGGGAGCGTAATCAGCTCGATGCTTCCCTTGTAAATAACAAGCAATATCGGCGGCAATTCGACCCACCGGCTTATCCTCGGCATCAAGCTTAATCGTTTCTTTAATCGCTTGGATGTTCTCCTCCTTTTCTTTTTTAGTAATCTTCTTGATCATAATCATTGGACTAATTCAATAAAAACAACCTCTGCTCCATCAGATAAACGTCTTTCTAGTTTGATTAATCTAGTATATCCACCAGCCCTTTCTTGATACCGAGGGACTAAATCTTTCATTACCTTTTTAACTGCCGCATCAGAAAGATAGCGTCGCAATAAACGCTGCCCCGAAAGAGTTTCTTTTTTTCCAAGAGTAATCAGTTTTTCAGTTAACTTTGAAGCTTCGCGACCACGCAAACGCGTTGTCTTAATTCTTTCTTTTAAAATCAAAGATTGGGCCAAGCCAAAAATCAAGGCTTTTTCAGGAGATTTGCGAGCAAATTTTTTAGACGTTGCCTTCATTATTCTTTTAAAGTTAAACCCATTTTTTTCAATGTTTTTTCTAATTCGATCAATCCTTTTTCGCCCATGCCCTCAATTTCCATAATTTTAGCTGTTGTTTTGCTTATCAATCCTGCAACCGTTTTAATTCCACCTGCTTCAAGGCTAGCAGTTATTCTCGCTGAAAGCCCCATGTCGGCAATTTTCATTTTTTTAGCATCTTCAGTTTTTTCTGTTTTCTTTGTCTTTTTTGTCTCAGAAAGCTGAAAAGAAGAAGCTATCAATTTAAAATGCTCTTCCAATAAACCACTCGCTTCAATCAACGCTTTTTCGGGAGTGATTGAACCATTTGTTTCAATAGTTAAAAAGATGCGATTAAAATTAGTTTTATCTCCAACCCTCATGTTCTCAACTTGATAGGCAATTTTCTCAATCGGAGAAAAAGCGGCATCTAAGACAATTTCATTTGCTAATGGCTTTCCCGACTCACGGCTTTCAACTGTTTGATAGCCAACGCCCGATTCAATTGTAATATTTATAGCTAGCTGTGCTTTTGAGCTTGTTAATGTCGCGATGTGTTCGCCAGGATTAACTAATTTGACTTGAGGAGTCAATTCAAAATCTCGTCCAGTAACCTCCTTTTCCCCCTTTACTTCTAAAGAAACGACCTGGGGTTGATCGTCAGGTAACACAAATTTAAGCTTCTTTAAATTGAGCAAGATCTGGATAACATCTTCTTTAACATGATTTATTGTTGAGAATTCATGCGAAACTCCCGCAATAGAAACCTTAGTTACCGCTGTTCCCGAAAGAGAAGAAAGCAAGACGCGTCGTAAACTATTAGCGATAGTTAGACCATATCCCGGATAAAGACCTGAAATTTCAAAAATTGCTTTATTGTCTTCTTTTGAAATTATTTTTAATGTCGAAGGTAAGGGAATCATAAGAAAAATAATTAATTAAAATTATCGAGTATAGAATTCCAAAATTACTGAAACTTGTGCTGGCGGATTGACCTCTTCCAAGGAAGGAAGCCTAAGAAGAGTTGCTTCCATTTTTTTAAAATCTACCTTCATCCAAGGACAAATACTTGATTTTTCTTTCTTGTCCCCCAGTCCTTTAAAAACTGACTTACTTTGATGATTTTCTTTAATAGTGATAACATCGTCGGGCGTAACTGAAAAAGAAGGCCTATCGACTGATCGATTGTTAACCCGAAAATGTCCATGAACCACTAATTGTCGAGCTTGAATACGAGATTCGGCCCAACCGGCTCGATAAATTACATTATCTAGACGGCATTCTAACCTTTGAATTAATCCTTCAACCGGACTAACGGATTGCTTAGATTTTTTTAAAGCTTCTGATATATATCTTCGAAATTGTTTTTCGGAAAGATTATACCAAAAACGTAATTTTTGTTTTTCTGATAATTGTTGCCCATAGTCTGAAATTTTGCGTCTATTTGATGATCTTCCTTGCCGGCCCGGACCGTAAGGGCGCTTTATCATGGCACACTTAGCCGAAAAACAACGCTCTCCTTTCAAGAAAAGTTTTTGACCAAAACGACGACAAATTTTACACTGTGATTTTTGTATCATGATTATGCACGACGTGCTTTTCGTGGACGACACCCTCCGTGAGGAATAGGTGTTCGGTCTTTTATTTTAACAATATTAATTCCTTGAGCTGATAATGCACGAAGAGCTGACTCGCGCCCAGCCCCCACTCCTTTAACGACAATTTCTACCTCTTTCGCCCTTAGGGCAACAATCGCCTCATTGATTGTTTGAGCTATTTTCGAAGAAGCGAAAGACGTTCCTTTTTTACTTCCCTTAAACCCAACTCGACCAGCACTTTGCGCCAACAAAACATTCCCTTGAGCATCGGTTAATGTCATCTTTGTATTATTATAAGAAGAAAGGATGTGAACAATAACCAAGTCTGCCGTTTTTTTTCTTAAAGAAGGGGTTACCTGCGATAACGTCTTTTCAACTTTGGTTCCCTCGGCTAAAACCTCTTCAGCTGTTTTTTCAACAATATGTTTTTTCCCCATGTTATTTTATTTAGGTGAAGGAGCTGCTTTGCGACCTGATCCGGCTGATTGACGAACATTTCCTCGAACTGTCCTTGAATTAGTCCTGGTTTGTTGTCCTCGTGCTGGTAATTTCTTTTTGTGCCTTTCGCCTCGCCAGCAACTTATGTCACGGAGTCGACGAATATTAAGATTAACTTGCTGCCTTAAGCTTCCTTCAATCTTATAGTGCTCATCAATATATTGCTTTAATGAATTAATCTCTTCGGTCGTTAATTCATTAGCTTTTCGAGCAGAGTCAATTTTCAATTCACTCAAAATATTCCGACTAGTGTGTCGACCGATACCATGAATGTAAGTCAAGCTGATTCCAATATTTTTATTGTCTGGAATATTGATTCCACTTATTCTAGGCATTTTAACCTTGTCTTTGTTTATGTTTAGGAATACGACAAACTACTCTAAGCCGTCCCTTACGTTTAACAAGCTTACACTCTCGACATAATTTTTTAATTGAAGCTTTAACCTTCATAATTATTTTCGATAAACAATCCGACCACGACTAGGATCATAAGGGCTTGTTTCAATCGTCACTCGATCTCCAACTAAAATACGAATATGAAACCGACGTAATCGACCCGATAAATGAGCCATGACTTCGCGACCATCATCCATCTTAACTTTGAAATTAGTGCTAGGAAGGCTTTCAATAATCGTACCTTCTTCGCGTTGTTGTGAATTATTTTTCATTCAAAAAAATAAAAACGAGGCATGGGGCCTGTTAGCCGCGTTTTTTATAACGGAAAAACTTAAATTCTTTCGGCTTTCCTTAATTAGAATAACAAAATCATGAAAATTAGTCAAGAACCTGTTCATCTCTTGAAAAGTAATTCAACTTTTATTTTGTCTAACGAAGGAATTCTGCGTAGCCAAAAGGGAGCTATTTTGAACTGAAAGGCCGATAAACGTTGATCTTTTAGCAACTTATCTTTAAGCTCGCGACGAGTAAGTCCGCAAAATTCTTCCATCCATTTTTCCTCTGATAAATCATGATATATTTCTGCTGAAAATTTCAAATTGATTCTAAGAAATTCTTGATCAATATCAAAAGACAAAACTCTATAATCTAAATACAAGCTTTCAGGAACAATCAAATAATCTGAACCAAATTCACCCTTAATGATTGATTTCAAGATCTGATTCAAATCATCTTTTTGAAAAGCTAAGGCACTTCCTTTCATTTCCATCTGACAACTAAAATCGTCTACTCTTTCCCCCACCGAATGAGAAAAACTTTTCTCTATCGTCTCGATAGAAATAGCTTCCGATAGAACTATAATGTTCGGATTGTCATTCTCCACCTGCTCAATTAAATCATTAATTAAAACAAGATTGAGCGCTTCTTCCGCCCCCCGAAGATCTGATTGTGTAATTGCGATAAATCGAGTAGACGATCCTCCGGTCATTGGCGCCAGAGACTCTCCATATACCTTGTCGTAAAGCTCTGTCCCCAATAATCCCGGAATTGAAAATTTAGTTGGGCCAATATTAGAATTTGGGCCAGGATCCATTGCTTCAACCGGAACATCAACTTCAGAAGGAACGAGGCGCCCATTTTCTATCTTGCCGGCCGGAAGATAGATGGCTTCTGGTGCCCTGAAATAAACACCATTTCCCGTAAGAAAACGCGTAGTTGCTCTTAGATTAAGTGATTGAGGGGGATTAATAGCATTATAAACCCTGATGATTCCCTTTGCCGAAATGTCTTCTCGCCCTTCGCCTGTTGCTTTAAAAATTTGAGATTTATCTTGACTTCCCGTCACAATCCGACCGGGAATAATTTGCCCTTGAAAATCTATTTCTGAAACATCTCCCTGAATTTTAATTTCAGCTTCAGTCGTTATAATCCGCGTTGCTGGTTCGAGATAAAGAACAAACCGAGTCCCCCAAAGTTGATAAAAAAAGCCAACTATTAATATTCCAAATATTAAAAATCCCCACCACGCAAGATAAGAGCGATCTGCTTTTTCGGGAGTAGAAACCTTCTTAATCGAGTTTTCTTTTGATAACCCTGGAGGTAAAATGTCAAATATTTTTTTATTCATTTTTTAAAATGGCTTTAATCCTCCGTACTCCAGCACTAGAAGATTCTTCTTTAATAATTCTAAAAATCCCTAAGTCGCCGGTACTTGTAACGTGCGGTCCGGCACAAACTTCTTTTGAGATTATCTTACCGTCACCACTAATGATAGCATAGACGTCAACTTCTTCTGGATAATCCCTGTTTTTAACCACTAGAGCTCCTCCGTTTGAAGCGTCTTCAAATTTCATTTGTTTTTTTTCAATTTTTAAATTTTGTCCAATCCATCGATTCACTAAATCTGATATTCTTTCCAATTCTGAAGAATCGAGTGAACGATCAAAAGAAAAATCAAATCTGAGTCTTTCTGAATTAATATCAGAACCTTTTTGGACTACCTGCTCTCCTAATACTTCTCGCAAAGCCGATTGAAGCAAATGAGTTGCTGTGTGAAGTTTGGTTATTGCTATTTGCTCTTCGGATGAGACGCTTTCGCTCAAGCCATGTCCTCCAAATTTCTTATTCGCTCCCCTGCGAGAAATTTCTTTATGCCTCTCAATAGCATCCACTAATTCTTGTTCATTAAATTGGTAGCCACGCTTCTTTAATTCCTTGGGCAAAAGTCCATAGGTCGCGTAAAGACGAAAAGCCTCTTTTCCGTCTATTTCTTGATTATCATTTATTTGTGATAAACCTTTTTCAAGCGCCCGCTCAATTCTATTCTTCTCATCGGCTAAAATTATTTCCAATCTTTTTCCGCTTCCAATTAATTCAGGATAAAATTGACCATAATAACTTTCAATCCAATTTATTGCTGAACTCAATTGCTCGAAGGGAATATTTAATTCAGAAACTGATTCCAATAGACGACGAACAATGCGCCTCAAAATATAACCTTTTTCTAGGTTACTTGGCTCGATCCGCTCAGCCACCAAAAAAAGTGATCCTCTTAAGTGATCGGCTAGAATGCGAAAATTATTTTGGCGAAAATTATTTTTAGAATCTGGTGATAATTTTTCAAAAATTGGTTGGAAAAGATCAGTTTCGAAAACAGATAGCTTTCCCTGAACAGCTAGAGTTAATCGCTCCAAGCCCATACCTGTATCAATTCCTGTTTGAGTCAAGTTTTTGAGCTGGCCATTTTCGGATTGAAAATATTGATTAAAGACGATATTCCACAATTCAACAAAACGACCACAATTACATCCTGGTCGACAATCCTTTCCCCGAGCACAAGATTGTCCTGTTAAATCATAATGTATCTCGGTTGTTGGCCCACAGGGGCCAGCATTGCCCGTCGGGCCCCAAAAGTTATCTTTTCTCCCATAGGGTAAAATTTTCTTAGGATCGATGCCCTTTTTAATCCAAATTTGGCGAGCCTCTTCATCAGATGGTAAATCATGATCTCCTTCAAAATAGGTAAAATAAAGACGATCCGTCGAAATTTGATAATGCTGCGTTAACAGTTCAAGCGCCCAGCTCATAGATTCTTCTTTGAAATAATCTCCAAAACTAAAATTCCCAAGCATTTCCAAGAAAGTTAAATGGCTTTCGTCTCCGACTTGATCAATATCAGAGGTACGAAAGCATTTTTGGCAAGAAGTAGCTCGCGAGCCGAATGGTGCCTTTTCTCCTAAGAAATATTTCTTAAATGGTTGCATCCCAGCTGTTGTTAACAAAACGCTTCGATCTTCTGGAACTAAAGAAGCCGAAGGCTGGAGGGAATGGCCTCGATTAACAAAAAAATCCAAAAAGATTTGACGAATTTCTAATGAGTCCATAATCTTAGGTAAAACGATCGGCTACTTTTGAGGCAACATAAGATTCGGGCTTAATTTTAGCCTCAAACCCATTACCATTTATGACTCCAATAACCTCTCGAATCATGCTTCGCGTTGGCCCCCTTTCTCCTACATCAGCATGAATGTATCGAAATTGATATCTTGCTTTAGATCCAGATTCTTTCATCTTACGCTGGATCATTTCTCTTAGCTCTAGAGCCATTTCACAAGAAAGCATAACTTCTTGAATGATTCTTTCATGAGGGTGCGCAAATCGACCTGGCTTAGATTCAAATCTTACTTTTTTAACAAAAAATCGGCCGCCTGCTCCTACCCTCAACACAACCAAGACAATTGGGAAAACAGGATCTTCTTCAGACGAAGAATCGCACCCGACAATTATATCGTAAAAATATTCTGGAGCTTGATGAATATAAAAAAGCACTTCCTCAATTACCTGATGACGACTCAACTTTCCCTTGGTAGTATTAAAAAACTCAGATTTATCCATTTTTTAAGTTAGTATTTCCAACCCCACCTCAGTTAAGGCAACGGTGTGCTCAAAATGAGCAGAACGAGATCCATCTTCTGTAACATAGCCCGTATTATTTTCAGCTAAACGAACTTTCCCTCGTCCAATAGTGACAATTGGCTCAATGCATAAAACCATTCCCTTCCGAATCATCAGGCCTTCTCCTTTTTTCCCAAAATTTAATACATCTGGTTCCTCATGAACTGATCGTCCGATTCCGTGACCACATAATTCTTTGACTATATCGAATCCTTCCCTCCAAACATAATGACTGATGGCGTAACCAATATCGCCTAAATATCCTCCCGGTCGGACAGCCTCAATGCCTCTCATTAAAGCCTCTTCTGTAACATAAATCAAGCGTTCAGATTTTTTATCGATTGGATTAACGGGAACAGTAACCGCCATATCAGCATGAAAGCCCTGATAAAAAACACCCAGATCAAGGGAGACAATGTCTCCCACTTGAATTCGACGATCAGTCGGCGATCCATGAACAACCATTTCGTTAGTTGAAACACAAAGAGCCGCTGGAAAACCGCGGTAATTTTTAAAACTAGGCTGAGCCCCTCTATCTTGAATCATCTTCTCGGCTAGTTGATTCAATTCATTAGCGCTGATTCCAGGTCGGACAGCTAGTTTTAATTCTCTCATGATCTCGGAAAGAATCCGAGCTGATTTTTTGATTTTAGTAATTTCAGAAGGGGTTTTAGTCAGAATCATCTAATTCTAAAACCTTAAGAATATCCGAGAAAACTTTTGGTCTGTCTTGTTCTCCATTGACCTCAAATAACTCTCCTCGATTTCTCAAGTCTTGCAAAGTTGGCTTTACTTCATCTTGAAAATATTTCCACCTAACCAACAAAGTATCCTCAACATCATCACTTCGAGCCCGTCCTTTATTTTCAGCTAATAGCCTTTTTTGAGATTCTTGTTCTGAAATATTCAGATAAATAATTCGATAATTTTTAGCCCAATCGTACCAATCTAAAGCTCCTTTGATTAATTCCGTTTCAATAACACGACGAGGGCTTCCGTCAATAACTATTCCCGGAAATTCATTCATTTTCTTAATTTCTTCCATTTGGTCAAACCAAAGATGGGCAATAACCAGCGTTGGGACCAAAACTCCTTTATTCACTTCTTCCTTTATCTTGATTCCCGTATAATCCTCTTGTTTTTGACGGTTGCGTAGCAAATCTCCACTTCCCATGTGAACAAAACCAAACTTTTCAACCAAAAAACGAGCCTGTGTTCCTTTTCCTGAACCAGGAGGCCCAATTAAAGAAACAACCAACTCAGAAGCTTTCATAATCTCGGATTTTCATTTGAGCTTGAATCTGCCTCAAGGTATCCATGATAACCGAAACAATAATCAATAAAGAGGTTCCGCCAATCATAAACTGAAAAGCACCGATGCCTGTTATTCCTTGGATAATCGAGGGAACGAGCGCAACAAATCCCAGGAAAATAGCACCCACGAATAGACATCTTTTTAAAATATAATTCAGGTGATGGCTAGTTGGTTTTCCTGGTCGAATACCCGGAACAAAAGCCCCTGATTTTTGTAAGTTTTCAGAAATTTTATCGGGCTCGAAAGTAACTGCTGTATAGAAATAAGTAAATCCAATAATAAGCAAAAAATAAGCTAATCCATAGAGCCACGCATTCTGAACAAACCAATTAATCCCAGCAGCTATAGCTGCTAAAACTCCATTTGACGATTCGGTCCAAAACTGAGCTATCATCTGAGGAAAACTCATAGCTGCTAAAGCAAAAATAATCGGTAAAACCCCCGCCGGGTTAACGTTAAGAGGCAAATAAGTCGACGTTCCTCCGTACATTTTCATCCCCCTAACTCTTTTGGTGTAGGAAACGGGAATATTACGCTTTCCTTCATTCATCAAAACAACCAAAGCAATCATCGCTAGCCCGGCCATTAAGAAAACTAATAATAATGGGATCATTTCGATTGTCCAATCGGCGATTAATTGAGCAGCTGCCATAGGAACTCCAGCGATAATTCCCGCAAAAATCATTAATGAAACTCCATTTCCGATACCTCTTTCAGTAATCATCTCGCCTAACCACATCAAAACAATTGCTCCGGCTGTTACTGTAACCAAAAAGTTAGCAGTCATAGCTGGAGTCAGGGTAGAGATAACTTCTTGCCCTCGCAGAAGAGCAATCATCGCATAACCCTGAACCAATGCCAACGGAATGGTCAATATCCGACCATATTGGTTAAATTTCCTTCTTCCATCTTCTCCTTCATCTCGATAAAGTCTTTCCAACGCTGGGAAAATCATTGTTCCCAGTTGTAAAATAATAACTGCTGTAATGTAAGGGCCCATACCTAACATTACTATTGAAAAATTACTTAAAGCCCCTCCTGTTAATAAATTGAAGAAGCCCATGAACTCACTCTGTGTAAAAAATGATTGCAGCTTATCTAGATCTGCTCCAGGAATGGGAATAACAGCCATGGCTCGAAAAACGGCAAAAATAAAAAAGACAAAAAGTATCTTCCGACGTAATTCTCTATTCTTCCAAACATCAATTATTTTTTGATACCAACGAGTTTTCATTTTTTCTTACCCTTACTTTTTCTAGCCTCTTTCTTCCTCTTTTCAATGGCTTTCTTTTTAGCTGCTTTTCTTTTATCTGCCTGCTTGCGAATATTCTCTTGCTGAAGTTTGATTTGCTCCTCTGTTAATGTCTTCTTTCCTTTTTTACCTTTCTTAACCCTCTCTCCCGTAATCTTTCCTCCGACTACCGTTATTTTATCACGAGCAGAATCAGAAAAAGAACAATTTTCAAATTGAAGCGCTTTACTTAATTCTCCTCCACCTAAAATTTTAACGATTGGTAGCTTTTTGTGACGACTCCCAATAATATTTTTTTCATTTAAGCTTTGAGGAGAAACAATATCATTAATCTCAAAATTCTTGTCTAGAACAGCTAAGCTGACCGTAGCGATAACTTTATTCTTAGAAGTAATATAACTAGCCCCCTTTAGCTTGTGATAACGCTTAATCAAGGGACGAATAATCGGCTCAAGATGAGGACCAGAACGAGACTTTTGGCCCTTCATCCCTCGACCAGAATAAGTTCCGCGCTTGCCTCCTCGGCCTACTCTTTTTTTATCTTTCAGCCCTCTATCAGCTTGTAATTGATGTAATTCCATATCTTAAGATAATTTCTGAAAAGCATTAATTGTTGCTTGAGCAATATTCAGTTTATTGCTAGAACGAGAAATAACTCGAGCAGATGCATCTGTGATACCTGCTAATTCACATAACACTCTTACCGAACTGCCAGCAATTAATCCGCCACCCTTTGCTTTATATTTTAAAACTATTTCAGAAGCACCAAATTTACCTTTAACAGAATAAGGAATAAGCCCCTCTTTTAATGGCACCGTAATCATTGATTTCTCGGCTACCTTCACCGCCTTCTCAATAGCTTGCTTAACGCTACCAGCTTTGCCGATCCCCACGCCCACCTTTCCTTTCTTATCACCAATAGCTACTACAGCTTGAAAACGCATTCTGCGCCCGCCAGCTGTTACTCGCGTTACTCGATTAATAGCTAAAACATTCGAGTCAAATCTTTTTTCGGCTTCGGGACGACGAGGGCGACTATCTGTTCGCGGACTACGATTGAATGTTCCAGCTCGTTCTTTTGTTTTTGATTCTTCTTTGTTCTCCATAATATTAAAAATCTAAGCCTTCTGCTCGCGCACCTTCTGCTACGGCTTTAACGCGACCATGGTATTTATAGCCACCACGATCAAAAACGACCTTTTTAATTTCCTTTGTCTTTGCCTTTTCGGCAATAGCTTGACCAACGGCTTGAGCTAATTCCGCCTTGCTTTTCTTCTTCATTCCCATGTCAGAAGCTGAAACGATAATCTTTGATTGACTATCATCGATCAACTGAGCATAAATATGCTTATGAGAACGAAAAACAAAAAGTCGTGGACGCTCTGCCGTTCCCTTAATTCGCCCACGCAAACGGTGATGTCTTGCTTGACGATAATTATTTTTTTTAAAAAACCAAGGTATCATTTCTTAATAAATTATGTTCCTGCTGTTGTCTTCTTGCTTTCTTTACGCCTAACTTGTTCTCCAACATATCTAATTCCTTTTCCCTTGTATGGCTCTGGAGGCCTCACTTTTCGAATAGCATGGGCCACCTGACCTACCTGATCTTTGCGCATTCCTCTAATAACTATTTTGCTACTCTCAAGTACTTGGAATTCGATTCCCGGATCTGGTTTGATTCTAACTTCATGACTAAACCCCACTTCCATGATTAAGTCAGAACCTTCTAAACGAGCTCGATACCCGACTCCAACCATTTCAAGCTCTTTCTGGAAACCTTCAGTCACTCCCTGAATATCATTAGCCAAAAGTGAGCGGAAGAGTCCCCAGAAGGCTTTTGATCGAATGGTTTTTTTATTAATATTAACCAGAATTTGACCATCTATCATTTCCGCCTTTATCTCCGAGGGCAAAACTCTCTCTAGTGATCCTTTCGGACCCGTCACTAATACTTTTTGCTTTTCTATCTTAACAACCACTCCATCTGGAATAATAATTGGTTTTTTCCCTATACGACTCATGTTATTACCAAACCTTACCTATTAATTCTCCGCCCGCTTTCTGACGACGAGCTTCTTGACCACTCATCAAACCTTTAGAGGTGGAAATTATAGCCATCCCCCGACCTCTCTTAACCGATCTTATCTTTTGATTTGAAAGGTAAATACGCTGACCCGGTTTTGAAATACGGGTAATCTCATGTATTACCGGCTGACCCTCTCGGTAAACTAAGGTTAAATGAATTTTCTTCTGAGCCTTGCTTCCTTTCTTACTCGCCTCTCCCAAAAATCCATGCTTAACCATTAATTCAGCTAATTGCATCTTAAGCTCCGAATAAGGCAATTCCAGCTCACTCAAGCCAGTCGCTTGAGCATTTCTAATTCTTGTAAATAAATCTGCGATAGGATCAGTATTCATGTTTACCAACTACTCTTTTTTACTCCCGGAATTCTGCCTTGATTGGCCAACTCCCTAAAACAAATACGACACAATCCGAATTTTCTCATAAAACCCCTATTGCGACCGCAAGCAAAACAACGGTTGCGGTGTTGCACCGCATATTTCGGCTCCCGATTACTTTTAGCAATTTGTGATTTTTTAGCCATAAATCATAATTAAACTTCCCTGTCCTTTCCGGAACGAAAAGGCATCCCTAGCAGAGCCAATAAACGTTCGCCCTCCTGGTCGCTTCCAGCCGTAGTGACGATAACCACTTCAAGGCCGAACAACATTCTTTCTTCCTCACTCGAAATTTCAGGAAAGACTGTCTGCTCCGGAAAACCAATAGTTAAATTACCACGTCCGTCCATAGATTTCAAATCCACTCCTCGAAAATCACGAGTCCTGGGAAGAGATAATTTAATAATTCGATCAAGGAAATCATACATTCTATCTCTCCTTAACGTAACAGCATAACCAACAGGATCGCCTTGTCTCAAATGAAAACTGGCGATGGATTTACGCGCCTTTCTCAATGCTGGCCTTTGACCAGTAATCACCATTAGATCATTCTCCATCGCTTCCCTGATTTTTTTCAACTGATCATCGCTTTTAATCTTTTCAACTATTTTTCCAAAGCCGGTATTAACTATAATTTTCTTTAGCCTCGGCACAGCCAAATCATTCTTATAACCAAGCTCCTGCTTCAAAGCTTCTCTCACTTCGGTTAAATATTTATCTTTCAATTTTTTATCAGAAAGCTGAACCATTTTTAATCAATTATTTTTTGACATTTACAACAGATTCTCTTTTTTTCACTTGCCCCAACCCCACGATATGCAACCCTCGTCCTTGCCCCACATTGTGGACAAATGAGAGCAACGTTTGAAACGTGCAATGGCTGCGGAGATTCGACGGTCTGTCCTTTTTCCCCTTCCTTGCGGGGGCGAATTCTTTTCTTAACCAAGCGCACTGCTTCCACCACTACTCTTTCTTGTTCTGGCAAAACCTTCAGAATCTGTCCTTTTTTGCCCTTATCTCGCCCGCTAATAACAATAATATTATCTCTTTTTTTGATTTTCATACTACTTCTTGAGCTAAAGAATAAATTCGTGTAAATCCTTTTTCTTTTAATTCCCGAGGAATTGGGCCGAAGATGCGTTGACCCCTCGGTTCTTGTCCTTTTTCTAAAACAACTGCAGCATTATCACTAAAAGAAACATAAGTGCCGTCTTGGCGACGATAAGCTTTTTTCTGACGCACAATCACAGCCTTGACCACTTCATGCATCTTTGTTCCTTTACGTGGCTCGGCTTTCTTAACAACTGCCGTAACAATATCTCCAATTTGAGCATAGCGACGACGAGATCCCCCCAATACTTTAATGCATTGAACTTCTTTCGCCCCACTATTATCAGCTACCACTAATCTAGTTTGAACTTGGATCATTTTGCTTTATCTATAATTCGCCAACGTTTTCGACGACTCAATGGACGACATTCTTCAATTATTACCTTATCGCCTAATTTATAGAGATTATCAGGATTATCGGCTAAGTATTTTACATGACTACGATATCTCTTCAAATAACGAAGGTGTTTCTTGATAGTTTCCACCGCGACAGTCGCCGTTTGATTCATTTTATCAGAAACGATTACTCCAATCATTTTTTTCTTAGGCATGTTGTTTTTCTTTAAGGAAAGTTAATATCCGGGCAATATCTTTTTTAATCTTATTGATAGCCTGATTATCAGCCAATCGTCCACTCGCATTTTTAAATTTCAACTCGCGCAGTTGAACTCTTTTTTCGGTCAACAAAGTTTGCAGTTCTAATATTTGTTTGTTTTTCAATTCAACGGCTTTCATGATTCTTTTTTAATAAATCTAGTTTTAATGGGTAATTTGTGAGCTGCTTTTGTCAATGCCTCTCGTGCCATTTCTTCACTCAATCCATCAATTTCAAAAATAATACGACCAGGCTTAACTGGTACTACGTAATGATCGACATCTCCTTTTCCTCCGCCCATAGCAACTTCAATCCCTTTAAAAGTAATCGGTTTATCTGGAAAAACTCTCGTCCAGAGCTTTCCTCCCTTTTTTAAATAACGAATAATCGCTCGACGTCCTGCTTCTAGTTGTCGGGAAGTTACCCAACAAGTACTTGTTGATTTTAGTCCATAAATGCCAAAGTTCAATTCATTGCCACGCTGAGCAATGCCCCTACTTCGACCCTTATGCCATTTACGATGTTTAACTTTCTTAGGAATAAGCATGATTATTCTTCTATTTTCTCCTCTATTTTTTCTCCTCGATAAATCCAAACCTTAATTCCAATCGTACCGTAAGTACACCGAGCCTCTGATAAAGCATAATCAATATTCGCCCGAATTGTCTGCCTGGGCATTCGCCCTTCCTGAAAAGTTTCCTCTCTGGCAATCTCGGCTCCATCCAACCTTCCGGAAATACAAATGCGAACACCTTCAACTTCCCGACTTTCAATAACTTTCTTTAGAGTTTGGGTTGCGGCTCGACGAAAACGAACTCTTTTTTCTAATTCCTGAGCAATCCATTGACCAGTTAAAGCAGCTGAAGACCAAGGGTTTTTAATTTCTTCTATTTGAATCTGAATCTTTAAGTGTTCTTCAGTCATTTTTTTCATCATCTTCAAAACCTTCATCTTCAATTCTTCTACCTTTTCTCCACCTCGACCAATAACTAATCCCGGACGAGCGGTACAAATAGTAATCTTAATTTCCTCCTTTCCAGAACGATCAATCTTGATGCTATCGACTCCAGCATGTTTTAATTCTTTTTCCAAAAGATTTCTTAAGGCAAATTCTTCCTTCAAAAATTGGGCATGATTTTTTTCATAAAACCCGCGGCTGTCCCAGTCTTTCATCCATCTAATCCTAAATGATTTTGGGTGTACTTTGTGTGACATAATTATCCTTTCTTTATTTTATTCCGACTTGTTTTTTTTAACTATTTTCTTGACGGATTTCTCTTTTTCTTGATTTTTTTCTGGTTCAACAGAAGACAAAACTAAATTAATGTGAGAAGTCTTTTTCTGAATTGAGGCAACTCTTCCCCGCGATTCTGGACGAAATCTCTTAAGAGGTGGGCCTTCATTAACTAAAATGCTTTTAATTCTTAAATCCGCAACTTCTATTTTAAAGTTGTGACGAGCATTAGCAATCCCTGAATCAAGTAATTTACTGATAGGCTTAGCAGCCGCTTTAGTCGTAAAACGCAAAATATGTCGGGCTTCTTCAGCTGATTTACCACGCACCAAATCAGCAACCAATCTGACTTTCCTTGGAGCTATTCTCAATCGACTTAATTTAGCCTTAATTAAGGTTTCATTCATGATTGTTTCTTAGCCTCTCCTTCAATTTCTCTTTGAATTCGTCCACCATGTCGAACGAATTTTGTTGTCGGTGAAAATTCACCAAGCTTATGGCCAACCATTGCCTCCCTAATCGTTACTGGAACGAAACCCTTCCCGTTATGAACCTCAAAAGTATATCCAATCATTTCCGGAATGATTGTGCATCGACGCGACCAGGTTTTAACTCGCTCTTTTTCTTTATTTGTAATCCGGCCCATTTTCTTTAAAACCGTTGGATCGACATAGGGGCCTTTTTTTAAACTGCGTGGCATAATATTTATCTTTTTGTCTTACGACGTTTCAAAATTAATTTGCCCGAAGGTTTTTTCTTCCTGCGTGTTTTTACACCATAAGCCGGTCTTCCCCATTTTGTCTTAGGATGTTTCAAGCCAATACCAGTTCGACCCTCTCCACCACCGTGAGGATGATCAACAACCGCCATTGCTGATCCTCGAACCACTGGCCTTCTTCCTAGGCGACGGACTGTTCCCGCTTTACCTAAATTAATAAAACGGTGTTGAGGATTTGAAACTTGCCCAATCGTCGCCGAACATTTTTCCCTGACTTTTCTTATTTCACTTGAAGGCATTTTCAAATGAACATAACCACCCTCCCTGGCCAAAACCTGAGCTGACGTCCCGGCCGAGCGAGCAATCCTTCCTCCCTGGCCAATCTTTAGTTCTATATTATAGACCGAGGTGCCAACAGGCATCTTACTTAAGGGCATGCGATGACCAGGCTTCAAATCAACATCATTACCCGAAATAATCTGATCTCCAATCTTAACATCTTGTGGCGCTAATATATAGGCAACTTCTCCATCTTGATAACGGATTAAAGCAATGTGAGCGCTTCGGTTCGGATCGTATTCGAAAGCGATAATTTCAGCTGATACATTTTCTCGATAACGACGAAAATCGACCAATCGATATTTTCTTTTCACTCCGCCACCGCGATGACGAACACTGATTTTACCCCCGCTTCGTCCTGCTTTTTTAGGAAGTGGTTTTAATAATTTATCAAAAATCGGCTTTGATAATTCTTTGCAATCGACTCTCTTCATATTTCTTCTTCCGGGACTCGTTGGTTTGTAAACTTTCATTGCCATGATTTTTATCCTAACTATTTTATGCAGCAATTTCAATCTTATCACCTGCTTTCAATGAAACTATTGCTTTCTTGTAACCGCTTCGATAACCTTTCTTGCCTCGCCAAGATTTTGGAGTAGCAGATTGATTGATGATATTAACCTGCTTGACCTTTACTTTGTAAAGTCTCTCAACTGCTTTTTTCACTTCTGGTTTATTCGTTCGAGAAGAAACACGAAAAATATATTGATTATGTCGTTCACCCAAAAAAGTTCCTTTTTCAGAAATATATGAAGAATCTAAAACCAAGGCGGTTAGCACATCCTTTTTAGCATTCGTAGATTTAACTTTCGGTTCAACAACATTTTCCCGATTTTTTATCGATTTTTGAACCTTCTTTTCCGGCAACTTATCATCAACCGGCTCTTTCTTTTCTGAATCTTCTTTTTTAAAATAATTTAAAACACTCATGATTTTGAAAACTTGGCTTTCAATTCCGATAAACTTGCCTGATTAATGATCAAATAACGATATTTCAAAACATTCCAGGCTGTCAATTGATCATTTTTAACTACTGTTATGCCAGGTAAATTACGAGCAGCTCTTTTAATTGCATCATCTTTGCTCGAAATTACCAATAAAGCGCTCCCGTCTAAAGAAAGATTTTTAATGATTGAAGCTATTTCTTTTGTTTTTGGATTCTCTAAATTGATATCTTCAATAATCAATACTTTATTATCCTTAGCCTTTTCAGCTAATGCTCCCTCTAGCGCCCTTCGCGCCATGCGACGGTTTAATTTTTGGCTAAAGTTTCTTTCTTTAGTCGGACCAAAAGTGATTCCGCCACCAACCCAAATTGGAGATCGGATTGATCCATGACGGGCTCGCCCCGTTCCTTTTTGACGCCAAGGTTTTCTTCCTCCACCACTTACCTCAGATCGATCCTTGGTCGAGGCGATAGTCAGTCGTCTATTAGCTTGCTGAGCAACAACAGCTTGATGAATTAATTCTGGTTTAGCTATTTGTCCAAAAACGTCCTTCGGCAAAACTGTTTCTTTGGTTTTCTCTCCTGATTTATTATAAAAGGGTGCTTTCATATTTCTTGGATCATTAATAACGATCGGTTCGGCCCCGGAATTGCTCCCTTTATAGCCAATAAATTATTTTTAAGATCAACTTCTATCACTTCAAGATTCTTAACTGTCGTCTGTTGGTTACCCATTCTTCCAGGCATATGCCTTCCCTTGATCACTCTTTGCGGAAAGCGTGACCCAACTGACCCCAGGGTTCTAACCTGCCCCTTTCCTCCATGAGTTGCATTGCGCCCACTAAATCCCCAGCGCTTAACCACTCCTTGGAAACCCTTTCCTCTAGAATTTCCCGAGACTTGCACTAAATCACCCGGGTTAAAAACGTCGACCGAAACCTCGTCTCCCACCTTTAATTCTCCTATTTCTGAAACGCGAAACTCTCTTGAAAAGGCATATTTACTTTTCTTTTTATTAAAACCAACCTGAATAGCGGTATAGCCATCCTTCTCCTCTGTTTTAAGTTGAGTAATATAACAAGGACCTGCCTCAACCAAACTAACCGGGATAATTTTATTATCTCGAAACACCTGACTCATACCTGCTTTTTTACCTAAAATGAATTTCATGTTTTAATCGAAAACCGGGCTAAGCCCGGGTTAGGCGAGAAACCTTGCCTTCACAATTGCAATGGTTCTCTCGGGAATCTTCTAACTAGCCTCGATTCTAATGTCTACTCCAGCGGGCAGATTTAAATCGCGCAAAGCTTCAACAATATCAGCTCCTGGCTCAAGAATATCAATCAAACGTTTATGGACTCTTGTTTCAAATTGTTCATGAGAATCTTCATGAACAAAAGCGGAACGATGAACTGAATATTTATGAATTCGAGTAGGCAAAGGAACCGGTCCGATTACATCAACTCCATAACGCTGGGCAATTTTGACAATCTGACGAGTGCTGCTATCCAGGATTCGGTGATCGTAACCCTTAAGCTTGATCCTGATTTTTCTTTTAAAAGTGCTCGATTCCTTTGCCATTAACTGAATTATTTAATGATTTTAGTCACTACTCCCGCTCCAACAGTTCGCCCGCCTTCTCTTATGGCAAACTTCTGTTGTTC
>CAYZEC010000016.1:0-17709 GCA_964477715.1 uncultured Candidatus Saccharibacteria bacterium
ATGGCAATTTCCAGCATCATAATCAGCATGATGGGAAACCGCTCCACTGTCACTCACTTCATATTGATAAACCAAATTATTCAAATCAACATCGCTATAGATTTCAATTGAATAACCATAAATAGTTTCCTCTGTTTCCCAAGATAAGGTTGGATGCAGGGTGTCGACGCAGTAATTCCATTCCGATGCTAGCCCCGAAGCATCTAACCCCAATTCCATAGTTGTATAAACATAATATTCGGGCGGATTAGAAACCTCATTGATACTGTTGAAACTGATCCAGCCCAATAGCTCCCCGCCATAAGCCCAACCCTCAAAGCGATTAGTAGTTGGATTTAAGGAAATCCCATAAGTCGATTCATCAAGAGCTGTTCCACTTAAGCTGATCCAACCATCCCATCCATCTCCATGTCGAACGGCTCGAGCCCAGCCGTGAAATGTTGATTCATCCGGATCAAATATAGCGATACAATCATCCTCTAAAGGACAAGGGTCGTTTTCCGGAGGAGTGCCCGCTCCCAACGGACCATCTCTATTAAAAGTAATCCAACCTAGGTTGTCAGACCAAATATGTCCTCTTAGTTTAAAATTTTCGGTATTAATATTTAACCCATAATTATGAGCTCCGACCCCCATAGCACTAATCCAGCCGACAACATCCGATCCCCAAATCCAGCCGTCCAAATAATTATCTTCTCGGACGAACAGGCCGCCCGTAGCGCCGTTTTCATCCTTCCAATCATCACACTCATCGCCATAACATCTAAATTTAATCCAGCCATCCCAACCCCCCTCTGGAGCCACAGTGAATCGAGCCCAACCACTAAATTTTTTTAGGCTACTATCATACCGAGCAATGGCTCCATCACTTTGGTAAGGTTCTCCAGGTGGATCGCCAGTCACATTACGATCGAAAGAAAGCCAGCCTAAATTATCCGACCAAGCCCAGCCACTCAAATTACCATCACTAACAGAAACTTTATAATCTTCTGTTATCGGATTACAGGCTGAGTCGGTAGCGCAGTTCCAACTTATCCAGCCAATATTCTCAGACCAAGCCCAACCTTCAATCTCTCCTGAACTAGAATTATAAGAGGCTAAATAATCAGCAACGTCATCATTATTAAAAGATATCCAGCCAATATTCTCAGACCAAGCCCAGCCACCAACATTGGCTCCATGTTCATCATATAAACTATAATAAAGAAATATATTTATCGTAGATTCTTCCACCAAAGGAGAAACTGAAGCATTGTTTGTCGCCAACGTTTGACGAACCTGCAAACGTCCGTTGCTGATATCAGTTCCATGTTCCAGTCCCGGAACTGCATCGCCATTATTAACCGATTGCCATCCCTGCCAATCACTTCCTCCATTCAAAGAAACATTTGTTTCAACCCCAACCGAAGATTGAATTCCATCGCTCCATGTTGCCCCGGCAATGGTTCCGTTGTTGCTGCTAGCCGAACTGTCATAAACCACTGAACCACCCGCTTCATTGAGTTTCCAATAGCCCACTAAACCGGACTCGCTACCAAACAATTCTTGGTACATGTCATTCTGAATCTGCTGTTGAGTTCGAGCAATGCTCCAGACGCGCACCTCATCAATAGTTGCATCAAATTGACGATATCCACCCCCGCTTTGATGAGCTCCAATATGAATTGGCGAGTTAGCTGCGGTTAATGATGTCCGGGGATACATTACCTCTTGATTCCCATTAACATAAACCTTGACATACCCTCCATCCCAAACAGCCGCTATATGATACCAATCGCCCAGAACTGGTGTAATGCCCGTGTCCCCATCACTATAATGACCATCAACTCCCCCGATAGTTAAGACAATGTTATTAGATGAAGACAGCCCGCCCCAAATAACTGAATTACCTATGTCTGTTCCGGCTTCATCGCGATGCAGATGGAAAGCATATTGCCAATCATCTGAAAAACTATCAGCCTTCATCCAATATGAGACTGTTGCCTGGTTTGAACCGCTAGGAATGGAAGGGGGCGTATCAACAACAACATAATCATCCAGCCCATCAAAA
This sequence comes from uncultured Candidatus Saccharibacteria bacterium, assembly GCA_964477715.1. GTDB lineage: Bacteria > Patescibacteriota > Minisyncoccia > Minisyncoccales > UBA1441 > CAYZEC01. The sequence goes on from CAYZEC010000016.1 coordinate 2,051, forward strand.
TCTAGCGCCCCGCCAAAACTAGGAATATTACCAGACCAACTTATTTCCGATCCGCCAGAAGTGCCAATTGAAGAAAGGTCATAAGAAGTCGAGGTGCGCGTTCCACTGACTCCACTACTTAAGACTAGTCCTTCGGATGAAACACTTACATTGTTTTCTGTCCCCGGCCACCCTTCATCGTGCTCCTCAATCGAAAAAGCAATTTCTTCCTCCTCCTCCGGATGAGGATCGTAATAGGTGGTAAACATTGCTTCTTCGCCATAAGCCCATCCTTCCAAATCATAAGCTTTGGCTCGGAAATAATAAGTCGTATTATGGATTAATCCTTCAAGTGAATAATAAAATTCATCAGCCATGAAATCACCTTCTTCCGTCCAAGAATAAAGGTACGGACCACCAGCCGTACCACTCCACTCAAAACCTCTCTGAGTCGGATTTTCTAATGTGCTGACTTGATCAATGCTTCCGGTTAGATAGACTCTTTCTCCTGTTTTGACCTGAGATCCAACGGTTGAAACTTGTAGGTTATCCTCTAATGTTTGAAAACTAATTTCTTCACCGTAGACCCATCCCTCAACATCTCTCGCTTTAGCTCGAAAATAATAAACAGTATTATCATCTAAATCAGAAATCTGATGAGAAAATGAACCTACTGTAAAAGTTCCTTCTTCGGTCCATGAATCGTTATAGGGACCACCTTCTGTTTTACTCCATTCGAAGCCTCTTTCGAGTGCTGAGCCCCCTTCTTCTAATTCCGTTATTGCTCCTGCTAAGGTAGCCGAATAAGGACCTATTCCCGTTGCTTCTTGAGTTTCTACACTTGTGCCGCCATATATAATTGTTTCGGTAATGCTAGAAATAGTCGGCGTTATGCTCGCATCATTTGTACTTAAAGCTTGCTTAACCCAAAGATACTTTCCGGTTAAATCATCATCTTCATTAATGCCAGGAATAGGGTTACCACTTGTAGCCTCTTGGAATCTTCCGCTGTCATTTGACCAAGTTGCCCCATAGATTGTGCCATTATTATTGTTAGTAGTTTTATCATAAACAGTTGTTCCAGCACCTTCGTTCATTTTATAATAAGCAACAAGACCTGTTTCACTCCCAATTAGTTCTTGGTACATTGTTTCCTGAATTTCTGATTGGGTGAAGGCTCTATTATAAATACAAAAATCATCAATCATGCCATCAAAAGGCCTGGTTGCAATTCCACTTGAATCTCCAATATGATTGTAGGTTCTATAGGTGCTGATTTCACCAGTATCTCCATCGTGACTATAGATCTCTTCTCCGTTAAGGTACAATTTAGTTATCTTGCTAGTGTCATTATATGAAAAAGCAACATGTGCCCACTCGTTTATCGGAGGCTTTGTAGGGGTTGTAAATTGCACGTCTCCTAAGCGCAATCTAAAATCATCACTTCGGATTTCCCAATGGACCTGGCCTCCCTCACCTATTTCATCCCCCGACATCCCCCATATCCCCGAGGTAACTCCTCCTTTCCAGTATATCCAAGCTGAGCCACTAATATTATTGAAGATCCTGTTCGGCTGAAAATGTTCTGTAGGCAGAGCAATGTAATCATTGATTCCATTAAAATCTAAAGAGTGTTTCTTGCTCTCATCGGTAACAGCCGTATAAACCTTAACATCTGCTCGACCAGGATATAATTTCATGTCATACCATTCAATATCAATCTCTTCGCCTACTGCCAAGTCATAAGCAATTGTCCCTCGCACTGTAATTTGGTTATCGTCAGACGGCAAATATCCGGAACCAATTAATCGATACTCTTGCCCTACTTCCATGTCCTGAAAATTTATCGCTTGATAGCTATCGTCTATATCGTCTCCATTATTGCCTTCGCGCAAGCCGATCCCTGTGTAACTACCACTACTGGTGCTGGCCCTATGATTAATTTTTATTTTGAAATCATAAGTGTAATATTGATCTCCGTCCACGCTGAAAACAGGATAATAATATGTCCCATTAGATGTTTCTATGGTTTGTGTTCCATAAGTTCTAACGTTGTAATTAGCAATCGCCTCATATGATGTTGTCGTGTCAGCTCGTTGCCACCAACGATGGCTTACGCTGTCAAATAAATTAACTGTTGAAAGAGGAGCCCCCGTACTCCATTCAATTAAACTATCCTCTACATTTGTTGCTTGGTCTAAAGAAAGAGGTTGAGAAATACGATATCCTGATTCTTTTTTAAGATCGGGCCAACCATCCAAAAGATCTTGAACAGAAGGCTCGCTACCATCCACTATATCAACTCTGGGATATGCCCAGCGCTGCCTAGTAGACGTGTCGGTAGAGTAGTACAAATAGCTCCGATGACGAGCTTGTGCATTATCGGTCTGCCAAACATGATCATAATGAATATTTCCTAATTTTACACCCGAAGTTCTATATCTCCCCGAATCGGGATGATTCGTCCCCGTGCCCGAGCCAGCTGGCCAAATGTGGCCAACCACTAAAATCCACTCTCCAGTAGGTAGTTCATCATTCGGTGGCGTTGAAGAATACCAGAAATAAGGATTTGTACTATTGGCACCAGTACTCCTATTTAATAACCCGACGTTACTGCCTCCATTATCGTAGCCATTTGCGCCAAGATAGAATCGCCCGGAACTTCCCTGAACCATCCGGTTTACCCAAACTGAAAATCGATATGCTTTTGTCGGATCAATATCAAATGTCGTTGTATTCCAACCTCCATCTGCATTTGAGTCCGAATCCGGCCTTGCTTCCCAAATTACTGCCGTATCCCCGAAGGGATCATTGGCGGATATTCTGTGATTTTCTTCATCCGTGCCATTTTGGGTAAAACCCGGCGCACTTCCCGTGCCAATAGTCCAAACAGTCGGATCTATAGTCAGATCTGCGTTTTCTAATTGTAAATCATTCTCATCTGCTACAACTCCCTCTACCGCCCAAGCATCAGCCCACTCTGCTCCAGTGGAAGTAGTCCGAGTAATTTCTTCAGAAGCCAAAACATCCCAAAAGGGTAAAGGAAATAAAGTCAACAAAAAAACACCCAAAAGCAACAAAGCCAACCCTGCTCGGGTGTTTTTCTTTTTAGAAAGTAATTTAACAATCAAGCTCATTTATAAAAAAACCAAGAGAGTTTAAGGTTATTGTATCCTCTTCAACCAAAAAATCAAATTTATAATAACCTAACTTCATTATATATTAAGAACCATTATGAGTAAAACCCTTAAAGGCAAAATAGGTTTAATTCTGCTCACTTGGTTTCTTCCCCATATCATCTCGTCCAAAAAACTAATTAAACTCTTAAATAATCAAATTTTCGTTTTGATTATTATTATAAATTAGCTTCTGGGAAGCAAATTTTCCAAGACTTAGATTCTTTTATTAGAATAAGGCTTAGATAATGTCTCTTTCATCAAAAAACCATAAAAGCCAAAGAGAGAAATTTGCTTTTAACTAACGAAATTTTAGAAAAGACGAATTTAAAATATATTTTATAAAAATAGGATGAAATAAAAAAACTAAAGATCAATTAATATTTGGTGAAAAAGAAACTCATTGACTAGAAAAACTAAAAATATTCCCTCTTGTTCTCTTCCGGGGTTGGCTTCAATTCAGAAGCCATTCTCCGAAATTCTGGCGATGTTCTTTTTTAAATTATTAATTTTCGACCTTTGTTTTCTTGTTTCTCTTGGTAAAAATTTTACCAGAGTTCAAATTTCAAACTTATTTACCCGCGGACGCACCGCACGTAGTAGGTGCCGGCGGCCTTGTGGCCGCTGGCCCAGCCGTTATCTGTTATGTAAGCGCGAGCAGTATTGTCCAAGTTGGTAGAGGAAGACCAGTAGTTGTCAGCCACGGTATTAGGAAAAGCCGTGGCATTGATTCTTGGCGAACCACTGCCAGTTAATAAAGAATAGAGCTCCCCCAGTGTTGGCAAACGCCAGTCGCTGTAGCCAGCCAAGGTTTTGTTGTGACAGGTGTCAATAGCATTATCCCAGCCCATAATTGAAGCTGGTCCAGTTTCACAGTTACTTCCTGATTGACCCTCAGAACACCTCATCCACATTAATCCAGATGAGGCGGTAACGGTGCCATCTCCATTATTGACATAGGTTACCCCTTTACGTGAAGCATCGGCCCAATAACCATCATCACCAGTGCGGTAAGAAGGCAAGCCAGTTGATTACAGAAAAGGGGAACCCTCTTTTTTAGTCCCTTCTTGCCCCCTTCCATAACTAATCCCTATGCCTACATTCTCTTCGCTTAAATTGCTAACATCGTAAAGCCCATCATCATATTCTGTTGTTTCCCAATCAGAAGTAATTGCTCCTCTTTTAAAAGGCATCACGTCAGCGGTCATCTTGCCAGTAGTGGCATTATATATAGTCATATCATCTCGACTTCCATCTTTAATGCTGGCAGTTAAAATTAAATCTCGTTCAATTGTTACATCGCGCCCAATTCGAGTAACTGCTCCCCCGACGAAAACACCCAAAGAGATAAAAGCCACTAATAAACAAACAACCAAAGTAAGTTTCTTTTCAGAAAGGAAATTTTTTATTCTTTTTTTAAAATAATTCATGAATTATTAGGAAAATTAATTTATAAGTCAAAAGGCAAAACACTCAAGGGGAGGTATCCCTGAGCGTTATCATAAATTTTATTCATTGTTTGGCCATCAATAATGTCTCGACCAACAATAATATTAGATCCGATTATAATATCCTGCCCGATTGAAGTTCCGCCGCCAACTTCACTAATAACCCACTTTACGCCACCGACAATAACGATGATTAAGACCGCGGTAATCAGAACTCCGTACTTAAAGATCTTTTTTTGAGTCATAATAAAGCTTCTATATTAGTTTAATCTTAGTCAAATAATTAACAGAAGTCAAATTCATTCAAGATTCAACCCGAAGAGGCTTTCTTTTCTCATTTCCCATGATTAACACTTTCTCTTTTTCTATAAAAACTTTCTTCTTGACCTCTTATTTTAAGACTTGCAATTAGGCTAATTTCATTATATATTAAGAGTCATTATGAGTAAAACCCTTAAAGATAAGATGAGTCTAATTCCGCCGGTAACCGAAGGCGAATTAGTCGAAGGTCAAATCATCGGCTTTGGCCGATCAGCCCTTTATATCGATCTCAGCCCAAGAGGCACCGCTGTTGTCTATGGCCGAGAATTTTATGATGTTAAGAATGCCTTAAAAGGATTAGGCGTTGGTGATGTTATTTCCGGAGAAATAATCAGTGCTGAAAACGAAGAAGGTTATCCGGAAATGTCCATCAAGCGAGCATTCCGCCAAAGAATCTGGCAAGATTTGAAAAAACAAAAAGAAAGTGGCGAAACAATTGAAGTCCGTGTTTCCGGAGCCAACAAAGGAGGTTTGATTGTTAAAATTGAAGATATCCAAGCTTTCTTACCTGCTTCTCAACTTTCTTTTGAACACTTCCCTCGTGTTGAAGATGCTGATAAGAATAAGATTCTAAACAAACTAGAAGATCTGGTTGGCCGAACTTTAAAGGTTAAAGTATTAGACCTTGATCAGAAAGAAGAAAAACTAATTCTTTCTGAAAAATTAGAAGAAATCGAAAAAACTAAAGCAACCTTAAATAAATATCAAAAAGGAGATTTAGTTGAGGGTGAAATAACTGGCTTAGCTGATTTTGGTGCTTTTATTAGATTTGGTGAAAGCAACTTAGAAGGATTAATCCACATCTCCGAATTAGATTGGGGCTTAGTTAAACACCCCTCTGATATTGTTAAAGTTGGTCAAAAAGTTAAAGCCCGAATTGTTGATATTGATCATGACAGTCGCGTCTCTCTTTCTCTTAAGGCAACTAAGGCACCCGAAAAGAAAGAAGAGGTTGTTGAAGTGGAAGAAGTGACTAAAAAAACAGCCCCTAAAGATCCTATTAAAAAAGTAAAAAAAGCATCAAAGAAAGATGAATCAGCTGTTTAAAAAAATCGGCCTTATTATCGTTATTCTCCTGGCCGTTTCAGCTGTTTTTTCTCTCTTCGCACCAGAAGCCGATCCAGAACAAGAAAATATCTCCTTCAACCAATTAGTCGGAAGAATAAAAGAAGGCGAGGTGAAAGACATTGTGGTTTCTGAAAATTCTTTAGAGATTGTTTATAGCGATGACTCTCGAGCAATCTCTCGAAAAGAGCCAGACGTTGCTTTAACTCAGTCGCTTCTTAATTATGGAGTTTCTTTAGAAGAATTGCAGGAGTTAAATATCTCCTTCGAAGAACCGGCCATCGGTTTAGGCGAAGCTCTCTTCCCTATCCTTATTTTGATTCTACCAGTCTTGTTGATCTTCCTTTTCTTTTGGATGATTTTTAAACAAACTAAAGGTAGTGTCAATCAGACAATGTCGTTTTTAAAATCACCCGATCAAAAGTTCGTTGCACAGAATAAAAAAGAAAAAACAACTTTTAAAGACGTTGGTGGTTTAGAAGAAGTTAAAAATGAATTAGAAGAGATCGTTGATTTTCTGAAGAAACCAGAAAAATTCATCAACATGGGAGCTAAAATTCCTCGCGGAGTATTATTAATTGGTGCTCCTGGATCAGGAAAAACTCTTTTAGCCCGAGCCATTGCCTCTGAGGCTAACGTTCCCTTCTATTCTATTTCAGGCTCTGAATTTGTTGAAATGTTTGTTGGCGTTGGCTCTCGTCGAGTGAAAGATCTTTTCGAAAAAGCTAAAAAGAGCCAACCGAGCATTGTCTTTATTGACGAACTAGATGCCATTGGAAGAACTCGAGGGTTTGGCTGGGGAGGCGGCAATGATGAACGAGAGCAAACCTTGAATCAGATTTTAGTTGAAATGGATGGTTTTCGCAGAGAAGAAAAAGTCATTGTTATGGCCGCCAGCATTACCGGCGACACTCCGGTCTTGGTTAGGCAAAAAGGAGAACATCGGTTAAAGCCAATTGCAGAAATCATTGACGCCTACTATCAAGATCAGGAAGAGATTGGGGAAAAGCAAGTTGAAGATCTAGAAGTGCTTGGATTCGAGAAAAAAATCGGACGAGTCAAAAGCCATATTTATTTCCAGAACAGCAACTTCAAAAAAGTACGGAGTGTTTTTCGGCACAAAGTTAAAGAAATTTATGAAATTGAACACAACGGCGGAAAAATAAGGACCACCGGAAACCATTCTTTATTCGTTCGCACCCGACAGGGGCTGAAGGCGAAGAAGGTTTCCGACATACAGTTAGGCGAAGTATTGGTTGATCTCCCTTTCCGAGTTAATAGAACTACTTCTATCAAAGAAATCAGGGCGCATGCCTTTGGCGGACAATCATTTTCTCTCGAATTGCCCGTTTGGGAACCGCTATTTGAAAAATTCGAGGAGGTAAATTCGGCTTACCAGTACGCCATTGCTCAAACTGGGCAAATTTCCCAAACCAAGTTAGGACAAGAGCTGGGATTCTCTCAAAGAACCATAGGTAAATGGCAGAACGGGATATGCGGACCGCGAGCCTTGAGCCGAAACTATTACCAATATCAGTATGTTCTGCCCGAAAAAGTCAAAGTGACTCCCGAATTAATGCGCTTATTTGGTTATTATACTGCCGAAGGCTACACTCGAAAAGAAGTTGATTTCTGTCTGGGCTGCCATGAAGAGGAGAATATCGCTGATGTTGAGAGGTTAATGAAAAAAATCTTTGGGCTCAAGCCCGACAGAAAGAAATATGCCACTCCTAATGCGGTTAACATTATCTATTACTGTAAGCCCTTAGCTGAATTTTTCGCCAAACACTGTGGTCGAGGGGCTAAGAATAAGCATATTCCCTCCTTTTTGTTTTCAGCTCCTTTTGAATACTTTCGAGAATTCTTTCAAGGTTATTTCAGTGGAGACGGTACTCTTGGCCAGACTGGGCGGGGATCGGTTACGTCAGTCAGTCAGCAATTAATTTTAGAATTGAATTGGCTTTTCCGGATGCACGGATTCAAGAGCTATATTCGCAAGTTTAGTGTTAAGGCCGGTCGCCGCATAAACGAAGGAAAGCCTCTAGCAGAAACCATCGCTTGGCAGCTGGGTTTTGGTCAAACTCAAAATCCTCTTATTGCTAAAGATTCTCGATTACAGGGATCGGTCAATCGACCAGTGATTAAGGGCATTCAAAAACTCTCCTTCAACGGTTATGTCTATGACTTCTGCGGTTGCGATAATGAGGCTTTCTTTGCCGGCAAAAGTCCCATTTTGGCCCACAATACTAATCGCCCCGATGTTTTAGACCAAGCATTATTAAGGCCTGGCCGATTTGATCGTCGAGTCGTAACAGATTTGCCTGATATTAAAAATAGAATTGAAATACTAAAAATACATTGCCGCAATAAACCCTTAGCTTCCGATGTTAAGCTTGAAGAAATTGCCGAAAGGACTCCCGGTTTTTCTGGAGCTGACTTAGAAAATTTAGCCAATGAAGCAGCTATTTTAGCTGCTCGAAAAAACAAAAAATCAATCTCTCAAGAAGATTTCTTAGAATCAATTATTAAGGTTATCCTGGGTCCGGAAAGGAGAAGCCATCTCTTAGATAAAACAGAAAAAGAAATTGCGGCTTATCATGAAGGGGGTCATGCCCTTATTTCAGCCCTATCTCCGGGTTCAGAAATAATTAGAAAAGTTTCAATTATTGCCCGAGGCCCAAGCGCTGGTTATACCTTCTCCAGCCCAGCTAAAGAAAGAAAAATAATTGGCCAAGACCAACTTCAAGACACCCTAGCTTCTATGCTTGGTGGTTATGTGGCTGAAAAAATAAAATATGGACAAGTCTCTACCGGAGCATCTAACGATCTTCAGCGAGCAACTGCCCTGGCTCGAAAAATGGTAAATGAATATGGCATGTCTAATCTTGGACCAATCAATTTCCAAGAAGAAACTGAATGGTGGCAAGCGGGCGGACGCAAAAATGTTTCAGAAGATTGGCTAACTAAAGCCGATCAAGAAGTTAGCCGAATTATCAGAGAAGCTGAAACTGAAGCAACTAAAGTCTTAAAGAAGAATGCTTCTACTTTAGAAAAAATTGTTAAGGCCTTGTTAGAAAAAGAAACTCTGGAACGAGAAGAATTTGAACAAATTATTAAATCTAAATCGAAAAAAGAATAAGGGCTTTAATGCTCTGCTTGTTTTTGCTAGAATTATTAAGAGGGCCAGTAGCTCAGCGGTTAGAGCAATCGGCTTATATCCGATCGGTCGGGGGTTCGATTCCCTCCTGGCCCACTTAAGGGCGGTTGGCTCAGTTGGTTAGAGCGTCACAGTGACATTGTGAAGGTCACAGGTTCGAATCCTGTACCGCCCACCATTATAAGCTTTAAGGGGATTTTTTTGATTAACTCAGCCACGTGTTAAGCACGGTTTATTTCAAATAAATGACAACAAGTCGTAGTAAGAATGTTTAGAAGCTACATTTATAAATCGAGACGACAAGATCAAAAACCATGTAATCGATTATTGGCGTAAAGCAAGATCCTCAGAATCCAAAAATTACTTATATAAAAAATAGTTTATTTTCGTAAAATTACCTATGTACAATATTTTAGCATGTGCTTGACAAATAATTTTACACAACTTATACTTAAATCGTGCAATAAACTATAGTTTTCAAAAGATGCCGAAAGCTATTCACAAATAAGCTCTCCCCTCGATAAGCTAATTATATTAAATAAAGAAACGCCGAAAGTCGCCTAATATTAATATTAAAAAAGAATACTCAAAAGCGATGAATCATCGCTTGGTAATTAGACGAGTAAATTTAAAAAATCCAAAGAATTAAAAAATGGCCATGCTCGGTAAATTTATATTCGAACAAAGAAAAAAATATAATCTAACGCAAGAGTTTTTAGCGTCTAAGATTGGAATCTCCAGGCCTACCTATGTTCAGATAGAACAAGGTGAACGTGACATAACTATTTCTGAAGCAAAAAAACTTGCAGATATTTTTGGTATTGACTTTAACGATTTTATCAAAGGAAAGGTTTCTTCTAATACGACAGAGATAAAAAAGAGTACCAAGAAAATAAAAAGGGAGAAGAAAAAAATGAGAATAAGCGTTCCGCAAAAAAATATAGAAAAACTTAAAGAAGTCTTGCTTTATATTTTATCAAAAATCGGGGGCAAGCCGAATGTTGGAGAAGCAGTAGTTTATAAATTGCTTTATTTCATTGATTTTGATTTTTATGAAAAATTCGAAGAACAGCTTATTGGTGCCACTTATATTAAAAATCATTATGGACCTACGCCAGTTGAATTTAAGATCGTTGTTGACGATATGATTAAAAATGGCGAGATTATCCGCGTGGAGGGAGAATACTTTAACTACCCTCAGAGAAAATATTTGCCAATCCGCGAGCCAGATTTAACAAAATTAAAAGATGCTCGTGAATTGCGCCATATTGACGAGGTAATAGCCAGATTGGGCGATAAAAATGCCACTGAATTAAGTGAATACTCTCACGAAGACACTCCTTGGCTCATCGCAAAGGAAAATCAACCCCTTGATTACGAAGCTGTATTTTATCGCACCCCCAAAACCTCTGTAAGAAACTATGACGAGCAAGATTAATTATAGCGAAACGCCAGAATTCCAAAAAGATTTCAAAAGATTGCTCAAAAAATTCAAATCACTTGAGAGCGATTTAGAGCTTGCGAAAATAGCAGCTATTGAGTTTTATCATATCCGAAAGATAAACAATTCAAGTATTTTTCCAATACAAGGTTTTTGCTCGGAAGAAATTGCGATTTGTAAAATCAAAAAATTTGCCTGTAAAGCATTAAAGGGGCGAGGTTCGAAAAGCGGCATGCGGATTATTTATGCCTTTCATTGCCAAAATTATAAAATTGATTTTATTGAAATATATTTTAAGGGCGAAAAAGAAAATGAAGATCGCGAAAGAATTAAAAATTATTTAGAAAACTTTAAGTAATATACCGATTAATTCTAGCGCAAACCCTCGTTGACACTCAGGTAAGGTGAAACAAAAAAGGGGGTAAGGCAATTCTCCAATTCGCTTAAAGAACAAAATCCCCCACCATTCTGATTCATCCGGGAAAACTAGCAAAATGGTTTTTTTAGACCTGTAAAATAAAAATTTAAAATACGTTTTAGAATGACGAGTTGTCGATAATTTCATTTATCCCCTCATGAGCTTCTTTTGGAAGCTCATTTTCGTTTTAAAAAACAGTATAATAAAATCATGGAAATTATCTTTCAAGATCAAAATCTTATCGTTGCCAATAAGCCAGCTGGCTTAAAGGTTTATGATTCTTCAAAAGAAGATTCTATGATGGAAAGATTAATCCGGAACTTCCCAGACCTAGTTTCCGTTGGTGTCGCTCCTCGCTATGGACTAATCCACCGCCTTGACAAAGAAACTTCAGGCGTTGTTTTGATTGCTCGGAATCAATTATCCCTCGATTATTATCAAAAAGAATTTCGAGAAAGAAGAGTAACTAAAACTTATTTGGGTTTGGTCCACGGACAAATTAACCCCCTTCAAGGAATCATTGAAAGCTATTTGAAAAGATCTCCTAAAGATTTTCGTAAACAAAAAGCCCAACCCTTTTCTCTTTTTTCTTCAGGCCGAATAGCTAAAACATTTTATCGCACTCAAAAAACATTTTATGGTTTCACGCTACTTGAAATTCAACCCAAAACTGGTAGAATGCATCAGATTCGTGTTCATATGGCCTGGAAGAATCATCCTTTGGCCGGTGATCCGCTTTATTTTTTTAAAGGCCAAAAGAAACCGGATTGTCTCCAAAGAATGTTTCTTCATAGTTTTTCTCTCAAGATTAATATGCCTGACCAGGGAATAAAATGCTTTCAGGCTGAATTACCAAAAGAATTGCAAGAAGTCATTAACTGTTTGTCAAAATAACATGTCATTATTAGAAGTTTTCAATCAAAAAGGATTATCCGCTCGACCCAAGGTTCGAGCTGGAGATATTGTTCGAGTCTATCAAAAGGATCCGACCAAAGAAGGAGGAAAACCTCAAATATTTGAGGGAGTAGTTATCGCTCGTAAGCATGGCTTTGGGAAAACAGCCACTATGACTGTTAGACGTTCCACTGGTGATGTTGCCATCGAAAAGATATACCCCCTTCACTCCCCAGTCATTGAAAAAATAGAAATAGTCCAAAGATCTAAGGTTCATCAAGCAAAGCTTTATTACTTAAGAGATGCTCAAGGAAAACGAGCTCGATTAAAAAGAAAGAATGTTGATATTGATAATATTTCTGAAACAAAAGCTACCGTTAATCAAGAAAGCATGAAAGATGAATCTATTAAAGATTTATCAGAAGAAGAAACAGTTGAGTCAACGCAAGAACAAGATCCAGTTCAGGAAACAGAATCCCCAACCGAAGATACAGACAAAGAAGAGCCTTCTGTCGAAGAAAAATCTTAAACAACCTTGGGCGAGTGTTGGAATTGGCAGACAACTGTGGTTGAGGGCCACAGGAGATTAATCTCGTGAGGGTTCAAGTCCCTCCTCGCCCACTAAGTGAAAAGGTCTTGAAAAAAGAATCTTCTCGACTTAGAATTAAGGGGTTGGGCGCTTAGCTCAGTGGCTAGAGCATCGGAGTTACATTCCGAGTGTCAGGGGTTCGAATCCCTTAGCGCCCACTTCTCAGCAAGCCGAGGTAGCCAAGTCGGTCACGGCGCGGCTCTGAAAAAGCTGAGATTCCGGTTCGATTCCGGACCTCGGCACCAGCGGGAGTAGTTCAGCGGCAGAACGTTTCCTTGCCATGGAAAAGGTCGCGGGTTCAATTCCCGTCTCCCGCTCACGGATGGCTTTATTAGCCACCGACTGATGATAGATACCCACCATAAAACACATTATCGTTTCGGATTGTTAATGATTGCTCTGATTGGCGTGATGATTTCTCCGAATAGTGTTGGGACAACAGATATTACCCTAAATTATGGGCCTGTTGTCTCTTTAGATAGCTTTGTGCTATCCGAGAACAGTGTTTTAGAAGGATTTGATTCACCACTGTCTCTCGATACCATTGAAAAATATGATGTTATCGTAACGGCTTATTCTTCATCAATCTGGGAAACCTGGGGTTGCCCTTATACTACTGCCTCCAACACTCACGTCCGTGATGGAATTGTGGCCAATAATTTACTACCTTTCGGAACCAAAGTTAGATTTCCTGAATTATTTGAAGATAAAATTTTTGTAGTTGAAGATAGAATGCATTCTCGAAAAGGTGATTACCATTTTGATATCTGGTTCCCCTCTCGGCCAGAAGCATTAGAGTTCGGAGCAAAAAGAACGTTTGTCGAAGTTATTATCGAAAATTAAAAACCCCTTCATCTGAAGGGGTTTTTGGTGCCGAGGGCGGGATTTGAACCCGCACGACCTCGCGGTCAAGGGATTTTAAGTCCCCATTGTCTACCAGTTCCAACACCTCGGCTTGGAGGCCTGGGCGGGAATTGCACCCGCGTATAAGGGTTTTGCAGACCCTTGCCTTGCTGCTTGGCTACCAGGCCCAATTATTTTTCAGTTTCGTCAAGTAATTGGGCAATACGAATAGCTATCTCGGAACTATGATCTAAATAAAACCCTATTTCGGGCATCAATCTTGCTTTTAATTTACTCGCTAATTCTTTTTTAATCAACCCTTTTCGAGAATTCAACTCCTGTATTGTTTTTTGCTCACTAGACTCTGGCCAAACACTAACATAGACATGAGCATAATCACATTTCTCTGAAAGATCAGAATGAATAACTGTTAAACGATCAGCTGGCCATTCTTGCCGATGCAAGATCATGGCCAGATATTTGGTTATCTCTCGGCTAAGTCTTTCGCTTTTTCGATTCATTCTTAAATCAAATCAATAAAATAAGCCTCTATTAAATCACCTTCTTCTATTCGTCCACCCGTTCCTTCATATAAAATACCAGCTTGTTGTCCTTTGGGCACGACATCTGATTTTTTCTTTCGACATTCCAAAGTAATAATTTTACCCTGCCCTATTTTTTCTTTTCCTCGAAAAATATCAAGCTTAGCTGATTTTTCAATTTGACCTTCAATAACATTTCCGCCAATAATCTGTCTATTTTTTTCTGTTTTAAAAATAGCCAATACTTCTAACTTTCCAACTTCTCGTCTCGTTTCTTGTGGCTCACGACGTTTTTTCAACTCTTCAGCAACATATTCTGTTAATTTATAAATAATGTCAAAGTTTGAAAATTTAACTCGAGTTTTATCGATCAAAGCTTTTGTCCCTGGATTTAGACCGACATTGAAGCCAATAATATCAGCGTCTGAATTGTGGGCCAGGGTAATGTCGCCTTGACTAACATTACCTGTTCCGGTCGCCAAAATATTTACCAAAATTTCTTCCTGGGGCAACGTTCTTAATACCGTAATTATTGCTTCTAACGAAGAATCAACATCTGCTTTTAGAATAATATTAAAAGAGTTTTCTTTCTTTTCTACCTTTGCTTCATTTTCTGTTTTTTCTATTTGTTGCTCTGCTTGATCAAGACTTTCATAAGACTTAATAATTTCTCCAGCTTTAGGAACTTGATTTAACCCCAAAACAATAGCGGCTCTACCGGGATCAATCTGATCAATCTTCTTGCCTTGATAATCAAATAAAGATTTGATTTTCCCGCTCGATGAAGGGCTAGCCATCACATCTCCTACTTTCAAAAGACCTTGTTTGATAATAACAGTAGCTATTGGTCCACGGGCTGAATCGCTGTGTGACTCGATCACAATTCCCTCAATCGAATCAGTTTTTTCTGTTTTGAAATCACCCATTTCAATTAGCAATAAAATCATTTCAACTAAATCATCCATTCCTTGTCCCGTCTTAGCTGAGATTTCTAATGAAGGGACAGAACCAGCCATTGATTCAACAGTTATGCCCGCCTTATCTAATTGTCCCTTAATCGCATTTAACTTTTCTGAAGCTAGATCTATTTTATTGAAAACAACAATCGTCGGAATACTTGTCTCTTTTAAGTAGGCAATCGCTTCTTTAGTCTGAGGTAGGATTCCTTGGTCAACCGCAATTATTAATAATGCAATATCAGCAATTTTTGCTCCTCGTGATCGAATCCCCGAAAAGGCAGCATGCCCTGGAGTGTCGATAAAAGTGACCTTTTGTCCACTTAACTCAGATTCATAAACACCAACATGCTGTGTGATTCCACCACTTTCTTTCTCAACTATTTTAGTTTTTCGAATAAAATCTAAAATTGATGATTTCCCGGCATCAACATGCCCTAATATAACTATTACTGGTGTTTTTTTTATTAAACTTTCGCTTTCCATAAAATCATTTTAATCAAAAATCTATTAAGCGGAGGGCACAGGATTTGAACCTGCAAGGGCTTTCGCCCACTGGTTTTCGAAACCAGCGCATTAGCCGTTCTGCCAACCCTCCCTGATTGATATAGTGGACCCAGTGGGAATCGAACCCACAACTCTTCCATGCCATGGAAGTATTTTACCGTTGAACTATGGGCCCAGTCGCTTCATTCTAGCAAAAAAAAGATACCATGAAAAGGCATCTTTCTTAAAATTAGGAAATGAGAATATAGTGCCCCTAGCAGGAATCGAACCTGCATCTAAGGCTTAGGAGTCCTTCGTTCTGTCCATTGAACTATAGGGGCCTT
>CAYZEC010000017.1:0-7050 GCA_964477715.1 uncultured Candidatus Saccharibacteria bacterium
AAGGCAATATAAATATTTTTCATATTAAAAAAATTAACTAGTTGACAGAACTGATCTTATTATAGCAACTATGGCCCAGCTAAGCAAGATTAAGATCAACCCCAAGACCGCGTAGGTAATCACTTTCTGGCCTTTGCCAAATTTAGCCGGATCACCACCGGCTGTAATCATCAAGAATGCCCCATAGATAACTATTAGAGTCATCCCCGTAACCCCCAACCAGAATAATAAACGAACTAAGTACTCCAGCAATGCCATCAAGGTTGGATGCTCGACAGGAGATACGATTCCCACCCCCATGGGCATACTCGTGCCTGAAAATTGAATATCTGAACCAGTATCCTCGTCGTCATCATCTGTCACATCTTCTTCGCTGTCATCTTCGAAATCATCTTCTCCTGCCAAAACTGATGGAACTAAGACGCTTGAATCCTCTTCCGGTAATTCTGTCTCCAAATAGTCACCCTGATCGAATTCGCGGGCACTTGATTGGACCGTTAAACCAATTGAACCAATCAATATCAAGCTTATTAAAGTTAGCAATAGATTTCTTTTATTCATTTTAATTTTTATTAAAAATAAATCCAAAATAATAATCACCTAAATTTAATCTTTCTAACAAATGAAAATTGCTTTGTTCAGCAATTTCAACGATTTCTTCTTGTGAAATTGATTTTTGATTTTGAATGATTGGCGATTTAGTTTGGCTGTCTATCATCAATAATTTTCCATGTTTCTTAAGAACTCGCCCCGCTTCAGTAATAACCGCTTGCTCATTGCCAACCTGAAAAAGCATATTCGCCATAATCACTACCTCTAAAGATTTATCTGGTAAACCTGAACCTCTATTTGCCGTTAAGTCTCTCTTTAAAAATCTAAGATTTTCTAAATAATTATGTTTAGCCTTTCCTTCTAGCGCCGAAAGACACCCATCTTGAATATCAATCGCATA
The DNA here is from genome assembly GCA_964477715.1 of uncultured Candidatus Saccharibacteria bacterium. GTDB lineage: Bacteria > Patescibacteriota > Minisyncoccia > Minisyncoccales > UBA1441 > CAYZEC01. The sequence goes on from CAYZEC010000017.1 coordinate 953, forward strand.
AACTAACCCTTTCCGAAGGCGACGAGCCAATCCCACAGCCCAATGACCAGGCCCCGTTCCAAAATCCGCTCCAGACATTTTAGGAGTTAACTTTAATTGACTCAGAATTTCATCAATATCGATGGGTTTAAGCATATTTATTTATCTTCCTCCTCTAATAAACACGTTGCCGAAGCTATTTTATCTCCAGCCCCTAATCTCATAATACGCACGCCTGATGTTGATCGTCCTAAAACAGAAGCATCTTTTACTTTTGTTCTAATAATGTTTCCCTTCATCGAGATAACGATTAAATCCTGTTCATTATTATCTATAAGCTTGGCAAAAACAAGATTACCTGTTTTAGTATTAATCTTAGCCGCGATAATTCCTTTTCCGCCTCGCCCCTGTGATCGATAGTTGTTTAGAGCCGTTCTCTTTCCATAACCTTTTTCGCTTAAAGTTAAAATCTGAACTTTCTTAGAGTCGACCTTATTCCCAATAACCATCAAGCCGATAACCTCATCATCCTTTCCAATACTGATTCCTTTTACCCCAGCTGTTACTCGGCCAGTTGCCCGAATGTTTTTTTCTAAAAACAGAATCGACTTTCCCTTTTTAGTGATAAGCATTAATTGATCAGATCCGCTTGTTTCTACAACTGATCTGAGCAAATCACCTTTTTTCAATTTAATAGCCTGTAGACCATTTTTCCGAATTTTCTGATATTCATTTCTATCAGTTTTTTTAATCATTCCTTTTTTAGTTACCATAACTAAATAGCGCTGATTATCAGCCGTTCTTTGATTGATAACCGACAAAACCCTTTCTTCTGAGCTTATTGGCAAATAATTAGCTAACCCTCTTCCTCGACTGACTCGACTACCTTCTTCTATTTCGTAGGCGGGTAATTCATAAACTTTTCCCGTATCCGTGAAGAAAAGAAGTTGATCGTGGGTAGAAACAGAAATAAAATGCTCGACGATATCGCCTTCTATGGTCTTCATTCCCACTATCCCCCGGCCACCCCTCTTTTGAATCTTATAGACCTCGGGCTGATTTCTTTTAATATATCCTTTTTGGGTGATGATAATAAAATTCTCCTGATCCGGAATTAGATCTTTCTTTGAAATCTGCTTAACTTCGCCGGAAATAATTTCTGTTCGGCGCTTGTCTCCATATTTTTTATCAACCGACGCTAATTCTTGTTGAATTAGTTTCTCTACTTTTTGCGGACTAGCCAACAAGCTCTTCCACTCTTTCACTCTTTTCTCAATGTCTTTAAGTTCTTGCTCAATCTCGACTCTTTCTAATTTAGCCAAACGATGTAATTTAATTTCTAAAATCGCCTCAGCTTGAACTTCGCTTAATTTAAATTTCTTGATCAGATTTCGGGCTGCATCAGCTCGATCCTCTGATTTTTTAATAACAGCAATAATTTCATCTATATGAGCCAAGGCAATTATCAAACCTTCTAAAATATGTTGACGCTTCAACCCCCGCTCTAATTCAAATTTCGCTCGACGAACAACAACCTCCCGACGATGAGTTAAATAATGGTTTAACATGTCAACCAAAGAAAGAACTCTTGGCTGTAATCCGTCGACCAAGGCCACCATATTAATGTAATGTTTCTTTTCTAAATCCGTATAGCGATAAAGCTGATTCAATATTCTCTGAGGAAACCCTTGAGCTGTTATTTCAATTACCACTCTTAATCCCTGTCTATCTGACTCGTCTCGAACGCTCTTCACGCCCTTGATTTTATCCTCTGCTACTAAATGAGCAATTTTGCTAACCAAGGCTGCCTTATTAACCCGATAAGGAATTTCCGTAATAACGATTTGAGATCCCCTTTCTTTTTCAACTATTTCCGCTCGGCCACGATTAAGTACCGCTCCCTTGCCCTGAGAATAAGTCGAAACTAATTCTCCTTGTCCATAAATAATTCCACCAGTCGGTAAATCCGGTCCTTTTACAAATTGGAATAAGTCTTCCGTCGTCGCTTCAGGGTGATCAATCAAATAATTTAAAGCTTGGCAAAGCTCACTCAAATTATGAGGCAAAATACTAGTAGCCATTCCAACCGCAATGCCGATAGTCCCATTAAGTAATATTTGAGGAACCGGCGAAGGAAGAACCATCGGTTCTTTAAAAGTACCGTCATAGTTGTCGGCAAAATCAACTGTATTTTTCTCGATATCAGAAAGCATATCTTCTCCCAAAACTGAAAGCTTGGCTTCCGTATAACGAGAAGCAGCCGGCGGATCATCATCAATAGAACCGAAGTTTCCTTGGCCGATAACCAATGGATAACGACGAGAAAAATCTTGCGCCAATCCGACCATGGCATAATAAACCGCCGTATCGCTATGAGGGTGGTATCGCCCCAAACAATAACCTACAATCGCTGAAGATTTCTTGGTTGCAGCCGAAGACTTTAACCCCATTTCATAGAGAGAATAAAGAATCCTTCGATGAACTGGTTTTAGCCCATCCCTAACGTCAGGCAAGGCACGCGAAACGATAACCGACATAGCGTAATCCAAATAAGATTCACGCATCTCGTCAGTTACTTCTCGCGGGATTATCTCTCGGGCGATTTCAATTTTATTATCAGCTTTACTCATAATTTTATTCAGGCATTTCTTGATTCAAATCTTCTTCTAATATCTCTTCAAGATTTAAAGACGCATCCTCATCCTGCAACCACTCTGGCCAGAAATCTTCATTCGAAGATTCTTCTTTCTCTGGAAAATCTATGGATTCTTTGGCTGAAGACCAGTCCCTCGATTTCAATTGTTCAGCAGTTGAGAAAACCCACCAAGCAACTAAAACTAAACCCAACACGATAACAATACTCCAAACAATATATTGTTTTTGCTGAATTGATAATTTATTTAACTTAGCTAACCATTCCTTCATGAATTCTTTAAAATCCTAACCATTAGCCCTTCTTCAGGCAATGTATTTGCCTGAATATGTAATGAGTCCTCCTCTGGCTGATGTTCTACGCCTAATATTTTTAAAAATTGACTAAGATCTTCTTGTTTGTAATTTATTGGAATAACCAACCGAGGTTCAATCCGATTAACAATTTTAACTGCCGATTTAGGATCGAGATCATTGCCATTAATAGCGGTAATTAAAACATGGACCTCTCCTAATTGCTCTAATTTCTGATCATCAATGGAAGCATTTTTAAGTCCTTCCAAATAAACTATCTTTTCACCAAATAAATCAATTGTGTAAATAATATAATTACCATCTTGGATTCCTCGAATCATAACATCTTTAACATCATATTCTCCAGGATAATTTATTAAAAAAACATTTTCGGGAAGATTAGAAATCTGCTTCTGTAAACCAATCAAAAGAATATCTATTTCCTTTAGTAGACTATTCTTCTCCACATCAAATTCTCCCAAGAAAATACTAACCTTGGGTTGCTTTGGTTTATCTTTAATCCAAAATTGTCCTTGTCCTAATCGGGTAATAAACATCTTAAAACTCCTTTATTTTAACATTTTTGAGAGTAAAAACAAAAGCCGGTTCAGAGAGGAGAACCGGCTCTTTATCTTACTTATTCGCAAGTACCTCCACTGCAACCCCCCGAGGTACACTTAGCATAAGTCTTGGCGGTAATTTCGGCTAATAATGCTGAGCTGGTCGTCTTTCCATTGCGTAACTGATAAGTATAACTGGTATTCGAAGCAACATCCCAGTCGATATATGGAGTATAGGGACTAGAAGTTCCTGATCCAAAAGTATGAATCAATTGTCCTTGACGAAATAGCGAAACATCACTTCCGTTGTTATAACTATAGTTTAGCAAGACATTGGAATCTCCCACCGAATGAATCGACAAGCTTCCACTAACCTGTCCTGTTCCTGGAGTCTCTCCTGGAGTATCTTCTGGAGTATCTTCTGGAGTGTCTTCTGGAGTGTCTTCTGGATCAACTGGCGTTACGTAAACTTTCCCGGCACTACTCCAGGCCCCCGTTCCTCCGACCATACATAAACTAATCTCTGATGGAAATTCCAAGCCAAGTTCTAGCTCCCAATTGCCCACATTTTCGATTTCTATTTGAAGCGACTTCCCCCCAACTACAGCATAAAATGCTGAATAAATACGAGAAACGTCAGGAAATGCTTTTATTTTAACACCTGCTGAACCAGCTCCTAAATCTATCCCTAAATCTTTTCGACAATTAGTTCCAATTTGGCAAATCACAATTTCATTCCAAGGCAATAAATCAGGCTTGGCCCAAACCGAACCAACTGAACCAAACTCCTGAGGACAGTTAGGTAAAACCGAAAAATCATCTTGAGAGGTGGTACACAAATCAAGAGGACTTGCTATTACTGGAAGCAATAAGCCCATAATTTTTGGATATTTTTCAGCTTGCCCACTAGTCCATCCTGAATGAGCCCAAAGGAAATTAATGCCCAGCAACCCGCAACCGGCTTGCTCATATGCTCCGACCTCGACCCGCTTATCCCAAGGGCAACGACTATTCTTAGCCCAAACAGCTGGAGCTCCTTCAAAAGGACAAAGAGGTAATTGCACCTTTTCGTCTCGAGGAATTTGTTGCATATCATCATCAGCAATCTTGGTAAAACAAGTAACTGAAGAAATCAACGATTCATCATCATGCGATGGACGCAAGGTATAGGCATAAGGAGTTGTCGCCTCTAAGCCACTATCAGTAATGCTCCCGACATTCGTTCCGCTTCCTAGAGTAGCTATTTTATTGTCATCGCGATAAATGTCGACTGAATAATCATAATTAAAAGTATAATCAACAATAATTGCGCCCAGTTCTTCGCTACGACAACTTAAGCTACCATCTGCCCCAACAGGAACATTCGGACTATCGACATTACTGCAACCTCCGCCACTTGAAGGATCACCCGGAACTCCTGCTGTCTGAGATTCAGTCCGACAATTAACTGAAGCGAGTAATGGGCTTGAAGTCGTTTGCCCATCACGCATTTCATAGGAATACTGTCTATTGGGTTGTAAACCGCGATCAATTGCGCCACTCTCTTTTGTCCCTTGCCCAATTCCACCCCACAAAACACCATCACGGAAAAGATAAACTCCTGTTCCGTTCTCAAATGAATAATTTATTTCTATTGAATCCGAAGCCGGTCGTCCGCAAGACAACGTCCCCGAAGCTTCTCCTGTTGGAGTATCGTCAACTGGCGTTCCCGTCCCCCCAACCATACATAAGCTTATTGGAGTTATGGATTCAATATTAACTTCCCAATCAAAATTAATGGGTATCTCTACTTTACCGATACCATCAACATCTGCTTCAAGCGATGTATTTTCACTGCCAATGTGTACTGTTTTTGAAAGGTACATGGCCGCATAAATACGGGAAATACCAGGGAATGCTCTTATCTTAACACCCACTGATTCCGGCAGAACAGCTGCAATTGCAGCTCCTTCGTCTCCCAATTTCGCTAATAGCTCGCTAGCCTCTCCTAAATTTGCCCCCAAGTCCTTAAAGCAATCAGTTCCTATTTGACAGGTTGAACTCTCATTCCATGATAAAAGCGTTGGCTTCGCCCAAACAGAACCAACCGGCCCAAATGCTTCAGGACAAGCAGGTAAAATTGAAAAATCTTCTTGAGTGGTTGTACATAAATCAATAGAACTTGCCTGTGCTGCTGGAAGCCATAATGCTGAAACTGTTGGATATTTTCCAAACCAACCAGTGTGCGTTCGGAAAATATTCAAGAAACCACAACGAACCTCTCCTGGTGTCGACGTGCCAATTTCTATCCGCTTATCCCAAGAACAACTCTTATGCTTAGCCCAAACAGCTGAAGCTCCGCTAAAAGGACAAAGAGGTAGTTGAACCTTCCCATCACTAGGAATTTGCTCTATGTCATCAGCAGCAACCCTGGTAAAACAAGTCTTTGAAGCAATAACAACGTCTTTGCTTAGAGCTGAATAAATGGTATAGACATAGGGTGTTGTCGCCTCTAAGTCGTTATCCGTAATGTTTCCGATATTCTCCCCAGCCGCAAAAGTGCGGACCAAATCGTCATCTCGATAGAGCTCCGTCGCTCCATTATATGAGAAATCATAACCCAATTTAATCGAA
>CAYZEC010000018.1:0-5246 GCA_964477715.1 uncultured Candidatus Saccharibacteria bacterium
TTCACAATTGGTTTTTCCCGCTTTCGAAACAGGCTTTTGGTTTATATTGTCAAACAGTGGTAATATAATGTAGCCCCGAGGAGAATCGAACTCCCGTTCCCAGGTTGAAAACCTGGTGTCCTAACCACTAGACGACGGGGCCATGTTTAATATTCTACAAAAAGATTAACAAAAATCAAGAAAAATGAAGGTCCTTGGCATTGAAACCTCTTGCGATGACACTGGTTTAGCCGTAATTGATGTTCCCGAAAAAGATTTCGCATTTGACCAAATTAAGCTTTTGAGTAATTCGATTTCCTCACAAACAGAAATTCACCGAACGTGGGGAGGAATCGTCCCCAACCTAGCTCGACGAGAACATCAGAAAAATATTACTCCCCTCTTAAAAAGAGCTTTGCTGGAATCTGATTCTATTAAACATAATTATCGTTGGAGAATTAATCAAAACGAAAGAAATATCATAGAAGAAAATTTAAGTCGAGACAAAATTCTTGTCCGAAAATTAAAACGCTTTCTTCTCAAGTGGAACAAACCAAACATCGACTTGATTGCAGTCACTATTGGACCTGGCTTAGAACCAGCACTCTGGGTGGGAGCCAATTTAGCCCTAGCCCTTTCACGTATTTGGCAAATTCCTTTGATTGGAGTCGATCATCTTGAGGCCCATATTATGGCTAATTGGTTAACCAAAAATCAACCCTCAAGATGGCCCAATATCGCTCTTGTTGTTTCGGGTGGACACACTGAACTAGTTTTCATGTCAGAATTAAACTCATATGAAATAATCGGCCAGACTCGAGACGATGCTGCAGGAGAATGCTTCGATAAAGCAGCTCGACTACTTAACCTAGGATACCCTGGCGGACCTATCATTTCTAAATTAGCTCAAGAATGGCGAAGCTCGGATCAGAGTCAAGCGCCTAGATCAATCACCGAAATTTCTCTTCCCCGCCCTATGCTACACAGCCCTGATTATGATTTCAGTTTTTCGGGCTTGAAAACTGCTATTTCGCATCAGCATCGACAATTTCCCGAAGAGATAAAATCATCACCTTATTATTCTTTAAAAATGGCCGCTGAAATTGAAGACGCCATTAATGATGTGCTTATCGCTAAAACAATAAAAGCAGCTCAAGAATATAATGCTCAAGGAATCTTAATCGGTGGAGGCGTCTCCGCTAACCAATCTTTAAGGAAAAGATTAATTCAAAAAGCTACTGAAAATAATTTTGATATTTTTATTCCCCCAATTCATCTTTGCACTGACAACGCGGCTGTCATCGCCTTAACCGGATATCTTCACTCAAAAAAAGCTACTTTATCTGATACAATTGAAGTTAACGCTAACCTTAATTTAGACAATGGATAAACGTTTTGATTTCAAACAATCTGAGCCGAAAATATATGAAAAATGGGAAAAGAGCGGATATTTTAATCCCGATAAATTACCAGGAGAAAGATTAAAAAAATTCACCGTCGTTATCCCTCCTCCCAATATCACTGGGGCTCTTCATATTGGTCATGCCTTAAACAGCAGCGTACAAGATGCTGTTATTCGACATAAAAGAATGCAAGGTTATCGAACCCTTTGGCTTCCCGGATTTGACCATGCAGGAATCGCCACTCAAAGCGTTATTGAAAAGAAAATCTTAAAAGAACAAAACCTATCTCGACATGATTTGGGCCGAGAAAAATTTATTTCAACAATATGGACCTGGAAAGATGATTATCAACGCGTTATTACCAATCAATTGAAAAAGATTGGAGCTTCTTGTGATTGGTCTAGAACGCGTTTTACTCTAGACGAAAACTATAGTCAATCAGTACAAGCTGCTTTTAAGCACTATTATGAAAAAGGGTGGATTTATCGCAAAGAAAAAATAATTAACTGGTGCCCTCGTTGTGGGACTGCCCTATCTGAACTAGAGCTTGACCACAAGGCAGAAAAAACTCATCTTTGGTATATTCGTTATCCCCTAGAAAGCAAAGGTTATATAACTATTGCCACCACTCGGCCAGAAACCATACTCGGCGATTTAGCCATAGCTGTTAATCCAGAAGACAAGCGTTACCAGAAGCTCATTGGTCAAAAAGCAATTGTTCCTGTTGCCGGTCATGTTATTCCTATTATTACTGATCAGGAAATTGATCCCGAATTCGGTACTGGGGCCCTAAAAGTGACTCCGTCTCATGATCCGATCGATGCTGAAATCGGAGAAAGGCATCAGCTAGGATTAAAGAATATTATCGGACCTGACGGAAGAATGAATGATCTTGTTCCCGAAGAGTATAAAGGACTTTCTATCTCAGCTGCTCGAAATAAGATCGTTGAACATCTGACCAAAGAAGGATTACTCGAGAAAACAGAAGAATATCAACATGATATCCCTGTTTGTGAAAGATGCCAAAATAAAATTGAAGCCATCCCCTCAGAGCAATGGTTTTTGAAAATGGAACACTTAGCCCAGCTAGCAGCTCAACCAATCAAAGAAGGTAAAATAAAATTCTATCCGGCTCGATGGGAAAAAGTCTATTTAGCTTGGTTGGCCAACATCAGGGACTGGTGTCTTTCTAGGCAAATATGGTGGGGGCATCCTGTTCCCATGGAAGGAGAAAAGGATGTTTTAGATACTTGGTTCAGCTCCGCCCTCTGGCCTTTTGCTGTTATGGGTTGGCCCGAAGAAACAGATGATTTGTCTAAATTTTTCCCGACTGATTTCTTGGCTACCGCTGTTGATATTATGAATCTTTGGGTTGCTCGGATGATTTTCTCAAGCCTAGAATTCACTCAAAAGGTTCCCTTTTCTCGAGTCTATTTTCACCCCACCATTCTGAATAAAAAAGGGCAAAGAATGAGTAAGTCTCTTGGAACTGGAATCGACCCGCTTGAATTGATCGAAAAATATGGAGCTGATGCTACTCGTTTTGGATTACTCTGGCAAACAGGTTCTAATCGTCAGGATATTCGCTTCGGAGAAGAAGATATTATCATGGGGCAAAAATTCACCACTAAATTATGGAACGCCACCCGCTTTATTATCGCTCAATCAGAAAAATATAATCTTGGCTCGATTGATCTTAATAATATTGATTCAAAAGAAGAAATTATCCAAAAACTAAAATTATTGATAGACCAAGTCAATGAATCTTTGGATCAATATCGTTTTGATCAGGCCACTCAATCAATTTATCATTTCTTTTGGCACGAATTTTGTGATCAATATTTAGAAACAGCCAAAGAAAAGATAAGCCATAGCGAAGAACCATCAAAGATCATCGCTAACTTATTCTACATTCTCTCCACGATCATCAAGATCCTCCATCCATTCATGCCTTTCATCACCGAAGAACTGTATCAAATGATACCGCTAAAAGACAAGAAAGATTCATTAATTATCGAGAATTGGCCCAATTAATTATGCCTTTTGCTCTATTGCTTATTTTCGCACTCCTACCTTCTCTTCTTTGGCTTTTATTTTTTCTGAAACGCGATCCCAATCCTGAGCCACATTTTATGATTATCAAAGTTTTTCTGATCGGCATACTGATGGTTGTTCCAGCTGTCTTTGCTCAGATTATTTTAAAATCAATCTGGCCAGGGCTCATTATTTCACTAATCCTAGCTTCCTTTGTCGAAGAATTAATGAAGTATCTGGCAGCTCGTTGGGGAGCCCTAAAATCAAATGCTTTTGATGAGCCAGTTGATGCAATGATTTACATGATTACCGCTGGTCTCGGTTTTGCCGCTATCGAAAATCTAATCGTGTTAATTAATCCAACCCTCGTTGACCTCTCATTCGTTATCGGCGCAAGTGCCATGCGCTTTCTAACGGCGACTTTTATCCACGCTCTTACCTCTGGTCTTTGGGGTTACTTCATTGCTCTTCAAAGATTGCGCCGAAAGAGAATTTTCTTTTTTATGGGACTTGGTCTGGCAACATTAGTTCATTCTTTCTACAATCTTGGAATTACCGGCTTATCAAATCAAATAGACAATTATGCCTATTTGGCCTATACTTTATTAGTTATTATTCCTCTTGGGGTTGCTATTCTTGATGTAATTGCCTTCAATCATTTAAAAAAAATAAGTCCATCTAAAGATGAGTTCTAAAAAATCTTCTCCTAAAAAAACAAAAGACTGGTTAGAAGAGGAAGGAAAGTTAGTTATTGATGTGATTGAAAGTGATGATTATTATTTAATTCAATCAGCCATTGCTGGAATTGATGCTAAAAAACTGGAAATTATTTTCAAAAATAATATGCTTTCAATTCGAGGACAACGTCCTCGTCCTGAAAAAAAGAATGGGCAATATTTGCTTCAAGAATGCTATTGGGGACCATTTTCCCGACAAATATCATTAGACGAAAGTGTTGATCCGGCTCAAATTAAAGCTTCTGTCCAGGATGGAATTCTAACCGTTAAGGTTCCTCGAATTCCCAAACAAAAGAGAAAAATTGAAATAAAATAAAAATCCCCCATTCTTTTAGGGGGATTTTTGATTTTTTCCAGAATGCTTAACTAATTCCTGTAATATAGCGAACAGCCGAGGGGACGGCCCGAGCTAATAAGGCCACAATCAATCCGATAACAGCAAAAGTAATAGTTTTCGTTGCTCGAGCAGTCTTGGTTGGATCGCCTGATGAGGTTAAGAAGATGAAAGCGCCATAAAGAACCATAACCATTACTATGATCATGATTAGATAAAAAATCCAATTAGTAACATAGTGGACTGTTGCAATAAGACAAATTAGTCCCCAATCATCATATTCTTCTGCTTCAATTCTTTGCCCTGGCTCAAATTCATTATCGCCAATAGAAAAACGAGCTCGAATAGTACAGCCAGTTGGCTCTTCCCCAGCCAAAAGATTAGTAGAGTTTTCAGCTGAAACCATAAATCCTGAAAACATAAAGATAGCTATGGCCGCTAGTAATATTGCTTTTTTAATCATATTTAAAAAGATAATTCTTATTAAAAATCTACGGACTGACCGCGGTGCGGGTGGAGAGACTCGAACTCTCACGGACTAAGTCCACAGGATCCTAAGTCCTGCGCCTATACCAATTCGGCTACACCCGCTCGCAGTTTAAAAATTTAACCCATTCCGGTAATATACTTGACTGCTTGAGGAATGGCTCGTGCCAATAAAGCAATGATCATTCCGATTACAGCAAAAGTAATTACCTTTGTCGCCTTACCTGTTTTACTTGGATCACCTGAAGAAGTAAGGAAGGTGAATGCCCCGTA
>CAYZEC010000019.1:0-34047 GCA_964477715.1 uncultured Candidatus Saccharibacteria bacterium
ATAATCGTCTCCAGAAATTTGTCTCCTTTCATTTTCGAGAACTAACTTATTAAATTATCGTCTATGTTAGTCAAAAAATCTAGGGTCGATATTCTTAAAATGCTACAATAGATTGATGGAAATTGCTAAAAACAAGAAAGCTTTTTTTGATTATGAAATTCTGGAAAAAATTGAAGCCGGAATAGTTTTGGCTGGAGCTGAAGTAAAATCAGCCAAGATGAAACAAGTCAGCTTGCGCGGTGCTTATGTTGTCGAAAGAGATAATCAGATTTACTTAACCGGAGCCCATATCTCTCCTTATCAAATTGCTAATCAACCAATTGATTATGATCCAACTCGAATACGTCCTTTATTGGTTAAGAAAAAAGAACTAAAATATCTCTTGGGAAAAATGAAGGAAAAGGGCTTGACGCTTATCCCACTTAGAATGTATACTAAAAGGAACTTAGTCAAGGTCGAGATCGGTCTAGCTAAGGGAAAAAAGAAATTCGACAAACGCGAGCAGATCAAGAAAAGAGAAGATGATCGTCGCATTAGAAGATCTTTAAAAGATGAATAATCGTGGGGACGCACGGCTTCGATAGAGGCTTGAAATGGATGGTGCAGGTTAAGGTGCTGAATCCTTATAAAACTTTCGGCAAAACACAAGTGTCAACACACTTCGGGGTTTAACCCCCGCCTACGCTTACGCCTGAAGTTATCAGAGTAAGCTTTCATAGTTTCTTTGCCTCCGTTATGGAGGAATTGTTAGTTTAGAAAACGTTTGTTTTCTTTCAGACCTTTCGAAAGAAAGGCTAAGCCTGTAGAGACTATTCACTTTCGTCCTTCTAGACGTGGGTTCGATTCCCACCGTCTCCACTATCATTAAAATTAACTTTCCAACAATCGAACAATATTTTATTAATAGCGCAATAGAAAAAGGCTTGAGATGGGCCAAGAAGTCATCTGATCAATTAAGAATCATTGGACACGATGGCGAACAGTTGGGTGTTTTTGATTTAAAGCAGGCACTCATTATGGCCCAAGAAAAAGGATTAGACCTTGTCTTAATCACTGCTAAGTCTGATTTACCAGTCTGTCGCATTACTGAAGCTGGTAAATTCCTTTATCAAAAGAAAAAAGAGCAGAAGAAAAGTGATTCTGTTGAATCAAAAAAACTTAAAATAAGGTTTAACACTTCTCAGCACGACATGGAGACCAGGCTTCATCAAGCAAAGAAATTTCTTGATAAAGGAGATCGCGTTCAAGCATTAATGCAATTACGCGGAAGAGAAAACGCCCTAAGAAATCAAGCTGAAGAAAAGATGCAACAATTTCTTAAAATGATTGAAGCTGAATGCCCTGTAAAGATTGAGAATCAAACAGCCAAAAATTCTAAAATGTTGCAATACGAAATTATTCCCCAAACTTCAAAATGACAACCACTAAACCAAAAACCCGAAAATCTTTAGCCAGCCGTTTCAAAATTACCAAAACAGGTAAGGTTATGCGTCGCGTCAGCGGCCAAAATCATCTAAGACAAACCAAGTCTAAGAGAGTAAAGCAAGGAAAGCATGCTTGGGTTGAAATGCCCAAGCCCCTAGCTGATAAGATTAAAAAGTTAATTAAAGGTTAAATATGCCCAGAGTAAAACCGGGAAAAGCTGTCCCGACCAGAAAAAAGAAAATATTGAAAGCAACCAAAGGATTCCTTTGGGGAAGGAAGTCTAAATTTCGTCTTGCTAAAGACGCTTTTCGTCATGCTCAAGTTCACGCCTACACAGATCGAAGAAGAAAGAAAAGAGATTTTCGAAGGCTTTGGCAAGTAAAAATAAATGCTGCTGCTAGACAAAACGGATTAACTTATTCTCAATTAATCGACAAGCTAAGTAAAGCTGAAATAAGAATTAATCGAAAGATGCTTGCTAAGTTAGCTGAAGAAAAACCAGATTCGATGGCGAAAATAATCGATAAAGTAAAATAATCTCCCGGCCTTAAGCGCCGGGATTTTTGTTTTTAGAATATTTTTTAACTCTTCCAATAAGATTCGTGATTTTGTTCTCAATAATGCGTCCAGCAAAGAAGAAAAAATATCCAATACTTAAGGCACAGAGCAATAAACGCATTCCTCTCCAGATTAAACTAAAACTAACTGCCGATCCGCCGCTGAATCCGAGACCACTAAAAGCAACCACTTGTAATAACTCTAAGCTTCCTAATCCCGCTGGTAAGAAAAACATAATACTTAGGCCAGAAAAAGCATGTACCGCTAAGGAGGGGAAGATGGCTATTTTATTCGTTAGGAAAAAGAGTAAAACAAGAGCTTGAGCCCAAGAAACTAAATATTTTATAAAGGTAACTCCTAATAACCACCACGATTTTTTGTTTTTTAGGTTAAAAAAACTAATGATCTCGCCCTCTTCTTTGGCTAAGTCAAAAGATTTATTATTTCGGATTGTTTTTGAAAGCCCAAGAAGTCTTAAAATAGGATTAATAACGCTTTTCTTACGGGAGGCTCGAATGAAAAAATAAACGAGAAAAACACTTAAAATTATAGGGGCAATCGTGAAGAATGAAATAAGTTCTATGCTTGCAAATCCGGTAAGAATCATGAAAACAACTATTCCTGTAAAGATAAAGAAGGTGTGTGTCATGAAATCAGCAAGCTTTAAAACAATCAAAGAATTAATTCCTCGATGCCAAGGAACTTTTAACTCTCTCTTTAAAAGATAAAGAACCAAGGCTTCTCCACCGATAAAAGCAATTGGTGTTAAAAAGCTAACCGTGAAACCAACAACCAAAATTCTCCAAAGCTTTCTCCAGGGTAGCTTATAACCCATGTAGCGCAGAACTTTCTGCCAAGCAAATACAGCACAAGCTTCCAGGGCTAACATAAAAAGAAAAAGCATCGCAAATTGCCAAGAGCGAACCAAGCTTAATGATTCAGTAACATCACCCCAATCAACTCGACCGCTGATAATTAAAAAGAAAAGAACCCCTAATGTTAAGGTAATTAAGAAAAATAAACTATTCTTAAAAGAAGGCATAATTCAATAAAGAAAAAGCGCAAGAAAACAACTGTTTTCTAGCGCTTTTTCAATTGTCAGATCTTATAAACCCGATACCCCGGTCTTACTTTCTGCTCAACCTTCATCCCAACTTCTTGTCTCGCCTTCGCCTTGTCAATCTTTTGATGATCAACCTCCATCGATGCCACTGTTTGAGTAAAGTCAGTCTCCCCACCGAAGAATCTAATCTCTTCTCCAACTTTCAGGGGCTTACTTAACTCAATAACCGCTACGCCAATATGATCAAAATAATGAACAACTTGGCCGATTATTTTTTTATCATCTAAACCCTCTTGAGGCATAATGAAATATGGAAAGTTAATAAAGATGACCTTTATCGGGCAAAGTTTTGGTTTTTATGCTTTGCCGGTTCCTCCGAAGATATTCGGATCAGTTTTAAGGCTGATAAACCAGGAACCCATCTACATTGGATTATAGCAGAATGAGGGTATTTTCCTAGCCCAATATTCCTATTTTGCCTAAATTGGCTGTATAGTACCCCCAAAAGGATTCGAACCTTCATCCCGGCCTCCGGAGGGCCGTGCTTTATCCATTAAGCTATGGGGGCTCGATAAGCAACGATAAAGTAATTATTCCTGTTTCTTCTTTTTAAGAATCCCTCCTCCCAAATCATAAAACCAGCTTTTCCCACCAAGCTTTTTAGTTCATTTGGTGTAAAATAATGATAATAGAGCCAAGACTGACCGCCCCATTTCTTAAGAAAAGATCTTTTTCCCAAGTGAAACCATTTTTTGACCCACGATCGCTTAGGTTGCCAAACAGTTATTATAATCTTTCCCAATGGACGGATAACTCGACGAGCTTCACATAAAGCTGCCAAGCAAGCAGTTGGAGAGAAGTGGTGAAGAAGAGCGATCATCCAAACTGAATCAAAGTAATTATCAGCATAAGGAAGCGCGCGCGCGTCTCCAACCCGGAAGAATAATTCGGGATAAGTAATCTGAGCTGCCTTGATTAGCTTCTCGGAATGATCAAATCCATGATAATCTATGTTGGGGCCAGAAAACAATTTGACTAATCTCCCGTGACCACAACCAACGTCTAATACTTTATTCCCCGATTCAGTAAATTGTTTGAAATATTCTAGTTCAGGCCAAATAACTGGCCGAGTTACCTGAAATAACGAGCTTGATTCGTCGTAGCCCCGTTGATTTAAGGCAATTAATTCATCATCTGTCATTTTTTTCATATGGATCAAAATCTTTTCAATATTTGTCAGAAGATAATCATCAGATTAATTGAGGAGAAATCTCCTACTCTTTCTGATTTGAATAAAATTAAAAGAGAGATCTCTAAGCAGCACCTTTCTCGACCACCCAAGAACTCTGAGATACTGTCAGTTTATCACGAACTAGTGCAAGAAAAAGCAATCGAGCCCAAAGACAAGGTTGCTCAAATTCTTATGACTCGTCGCGTTCGCTCCCTTTCAGGAGTTACTGTTGTTTCAGTCTTAACCAAACCATACCCTTGCCCAGGAAAATGTCTTTACTGCCCAGATCAAGAGGGTGTTCCGAAAAGTTATTTACGCAATGAGCCAGCCGTTATGAGGGCTATTGATAATAAATATGACCCCTACGCCCAAGTTAAGAGCCGGCTAAATTCACTGGCAGCTATTGGTCATCCGACTGACAAGATCGAACTAATCGTTATTGGAGGTACGTGGAGCTATCTTCCTAAAAAATATCAAAGGAGATTTATTCATCGCTGCTTTGATGCTGCTAATGGAAGACGCACTTTCACACTAGCTGGAGCTCATCGCCTTAATGCTAAAGCCAAACATCGTCTTATTGGTATCACTCTCGAAACTCGACCAGATTATATTAATCAAGAAGAAGTAAAAAGAATGCGTCGACTAGGGGCAACCAAAGTCGAAATGGGCGCTCAATGCTTAGACGATGAGATTTTATCGATTAATCTTCGTGGGCACGGTATTAAGGCTATATCTGATGCAACTAAATTATTAAAGGACGCCGGCTTTAAGGTTGGTTATCATCTTATGCTTAATCTACCTGGAGCAACAATCGAGCAAGAGCAATCAGCCTCTTTAAAATTATTCCAAGATCAAAGATTTAAGCCTGATTTTTTAAAAATATATCCAACTGCAATATTACCCGAAGCACCACTCTATGAGTGGTGGAAAGATGGACGATATCATCCTTATGGATATAGAGAGCTCATTGATTTAATCAAATTCGTTAAAAAGGGAACTCCTTATTACTGCCGAATCCAAAGAGTAATCCGCGATATTCCCTCTAATAGCGTTGTTACTGGTCCTGTTAAAATAACTAATTTGAGAGAAATTATATTAAGAGAATTATCTGCCGAAAATTCTCCTTGTCATTGTATTCGCTGCCGAGAAGTAAGAGATCGTCAGCAATCTTTTCAGCCAATTCTTTTCCGAGAAGATTATTGGGCGTCTGATGGAAAAGAAATTTTCTTGAGTTTCGAAGATGAATCAAGAAAAAATCTTTTAGCCTTGTTGCGACTTAGAATTCCCTCAAATATCTTTAGTCAAGCAAAGCATTATTGGCCAATTTTGGATGAATCGGCTTTAATTAGAGAAATCCACACCTATGGACAACATCTATTGCTTGGTCAAAAAACAAAAAATTCTCCCCAACACCAGGGGTTGGGGCAAGCTCTTTTGGCCGAAGCTGAACGTATTGTTTCTCATGAATTTAAAGGAATAAAACAAATGGCCATCATTGCTGGAGTTGGCACTCAAGAATATTATCGGCGATGGGGTTACCAATTAAAAGAAACTTATATGGTTAAGAGCCTTTTATCTCGCCCCAAAGACGCCGAACTACCTCTCGATCATCCCAAGGAGTCTTCCGCCCATTAGCCTCGCAGATTACAGATTCGGAGCCTTTGCCTGTAATAATAACCACATCTTGCGGTTGAGCTAAATTGATTGCTTTTTTAATTGCTCTCTCGCGATCTAAAACGATTGAACATTTCCCTGAAAAGCTAGAAGATATTCCGGCTCGAATTTGTTCAATAATAGTCATCGGATTTTCTTCATAAGGATCTTCATTTGTTAAAATAATAATATCGCCAAATTCTTCGGCTATTTTCCCGAAAACTGGTCTTTTCCAGCGATCTCGCCCGCCACCACATCCTCCCAAGACTAAAATCATTTTCCCCTTCAACCCTAATCGAGCCGTTTCATAAACCGATTTTAGTGCCTTTGGAGTATGAGCATAATCGACAATCACTGAAAAAGGATTATCTACTACCACCTCCATCCGCCCCGGAATTGATTTTATTTGTCCAAGAGCTTGAGCCGATTTAGCACAAGGGATTCCTTGCGAACAAGCGACAGCTATAGCCGCTAATCCATTCATAACATTAAATTCGCCTAATAATGGCCAGCTTACACTATTCCCATCAAAACTGAATTGCGCACCTGAAGGGGAGAGCTCCATACTTTCTAGATAAACTCCGGATGAAAGTTTCTTATTATTTTTCTGGCCAAAACCAATTTTTCGATCAGCCTGGAAATTTAAAAAATGATCAGTATATTTATCGTCAACATTGATAATTGTTGCTTTATTTTGTTTAGTGCTTTTCTTTAAACCCTTAAAAAGAAGGCTTTTAGCCTGAAGATACTTCTCAAAGCTTCCATGGCGCTCAATATGTTCTGGCGAAATATTTGTAAAAACTAAAGCATCAAAATCAATAAAGCGATGGCGATGTTGACTTATGCCTTCTGAAGTAATTTCTAAAACAACATATTGGCAACCCTTTTCTAATGCCTGAGCGAGAAAGCGTTGCATTGCCCAACGACCAGGCATGGTCATTTTCAGCTCATTCCTGACAGATTGATCGTCTAGGGAAAACTGAATCGACGAAGAAGAGGCTGTTTTGTATCCAGCCGTGCGCAAAATATGGGCAGTTAATTCCACAACCGTTGATTTCCCGCTTGTTCCGGTAACACCAATAACTTTAAGGCGACTAGAAGGAAATCGATAAAAAATCGCTCCTGACAAAACTAATAAAAAGTGATAAACGCCGATTATCATCCGAGGTGTTAATCGGTGTACGGTCTTTTTAATTGTGTTTAATATTTTCATTTCATTCTCTTTGTGTTAGAATTTATCCATTATAACCTAGATTTATGCCTAATATAAAATCTGCTAAAAAATCATTGAAACAAGATCAGCGAAGAAGACGAGAAAATATCATCAAGAAAAAAAGAATTGGTGATTTATTTAAGCGTATTCAGAAACTCGTTAAGCAAGACAAGTCTGATGAAGCGAAGCAATTATTGCCGGCTTATGATAAGGCAATTGATAAAGCTGCTAAAACAAATGTGCTTAAAGATCGAACCGCTGCTCGACGCAAATCCGTTATACGCCACCTTTTCTCAAAATAATCATATTTGAGAAACTAACAAATCTAGACCGGTTCTGGGCTCTATCCGACCGGTCTTTAGTTGATAATCAAGTTTGAAGATTTTTTGATATAGACCGCGCAAATAATCCATATCCATTTGCTCGGCCTGATTATAAACTCTATTAAAAATGAAGGCTACTAATCCAGATGCTTTTTGAGCTTCGCGATAATTAAGTCCTCGATCTATCAAATCCCGAACTATTATCAATTGCCGAAATTGATAAATTATTAAAGGGAGAAGCCCCTCCGGCCGACCGCCTTGAGCAAAGTAACGATGCATCAAAACTAATGCTTCTTTTTTCTTTCCCTGACTGATGGCGGCCGAAAGTTTAAAAATATCAACTTTCTGAATTTCTTGATCTAAGCGAAGAATATCTCTGATGGCAATTGATTGATCTTCTGAGGCAGATAAGCGCCTAGCTGTTTCCCATCCTTTATTCCAATCGTTTTCTATGTGATCCCCAATCGCCTGAATCGATTCGGGGGATAAACCTAAATTATGAATGTGATTTAAATCTACCAACCAATCACTCGTTTCTGATTTGCTTGGTTTTGGAAATTCTTGGACTCGACCATATTTTTTAATTTTCTTTACTAAAGCTTGATCTGTCTTTTTAATCTCCATTATGGCTGAAGCAACAATTACCTCTTCATCATTGGCTAAAATTTCCAGATTTTTATTAAATTTCTTCTTAAAGTCTGTATTCTGAAAGACATTATCGACAATCGTTAGCCGACGGCTAACAAACATCGATTTTTGCCGAAAATTATGCCAAAAGTCTTTGAAATCAAGTTGCTCTGCATCAACTCGATTCAGATCCAAACCTTGGTGCTTCTGCTGATAATGATTGATAATTTCCTGAAGCTTTTTCCGAAGCAAATATTCATTTGGCCCATAGAGTAGAATTATCATATTTGACAGCCTGAACAATAATAAGTTGATCGATTACCAATCATTTTTCTCTTAATTAATTCTTTGCAACGAGGACATTTTTGTCCGGCTCGACGATAAACTTTTAGGCGGGAGGCATATTTCCCTTCTTGGTCATTTATATTTCTAAATTCAGCAATGCTTGTGCCCCCTTCTATTATCGCTTTTTTTAAAATTTTTTTAAGAGCTAAAAATATTTTTTTTCTTTCATCAACAGTCAATGAATTGATTGGGCGAGTTGGTTCAACTTTTGCCGCCCAAAGAATTTCACTGGCATAAATGTTACCGATTCCAACGACAAATCTTTGGTCCATTAACCAGGCTTTAACTCGAATAGAATGACCATTAATCAAGTCATTAAATTTTTTAAAAGAAAGAGACGAAAGGGGTTCTTCTCCTAGTTTTTCTAACCAAGGAATATCTTCCAATTCTTTTTCGGCCCAATATTCTATTCTGGAAAATTTACGTTGGTCCGACCAAGCTAGCTGACTTCCATCATTCATTTTTAAGATTAAATGAATTGATTTTTTTTCGATAATTTCAATAATATTTTTTGAAGAATCAAAGAATAGAAAATGGCCCGTCATTTTGGGATGAACCAATAAAAAACCTTTGGGGCTAAATTCGAATATTATTATCTTGCCTCTTCGACTTACTTCGGAAATAAGCTGATTTTTTATCTTTCTTTTAAAAACCGAAAAGGACGGATTGTAAACCAATTTTGGTTCATCCGCCCATATTTCAGTAATTATTTTTCCCTTAGCTATTTTTCGGAGACCTCGTACCATTGTCTCCACTTCCGGCAACTCAGGCATTAACTGGCTTGCGGAAAGGTGCTCTTACTCGTTCAATAATTTCGTCTGGCGTAAAGTGAGCTTTGATCAAATAATCATCGGCTCCCAGATCAAATCCTCTTTCAATATCTTCTCTTTGTCCTAAATTAGAAAGGATGATCACTGGAATTGAGCTCATTTCCGGATCATCTTTCATCTTTTCTAGAATTTCAAATCCATCAACCCCGGGTAAAATAAGGTCAAGTAAAATAAGATCTGGCTTTTCTTGACGCGTTAATTCTAGCCCCTCCTCGCCATTAGCAGCCTTAATAACATCAAAGCCTTCTTCAATCAATTTTTTAGCCATCAATTCATTCAAAAAGACATCGTCTTCGACAATTAATATCTTTTTAGGAGAAGTAGTCATTTTAAAAATAATTAACTTGATTCTTGAATAATTTTATCAATTTTATCAATCGTCTCTTGTAAATTGAATTTTGTTTTAATAATCCATTCCTGGGCACCAAGATGACGAGCTTGACTGATTTCCGAAGCTGCCCCAGAGTTGGATATTATAATCACTGGAATTTCTTTTGTTTCGGGAACGACCTGCTTTCTTTTCAAGAATTCTAGCCCATCGATGCTCGGTAAGGCCATATCAAGCAAAACTAAATCTGGGATTTCTTTCCGCAACAACTTCAACCCTTCTTCGCCGTCTTGAGCGATTAACACTTCGTATCCAGCATTGCTGATTTTCCGAAAGAGTAAATCGAGAATCTCTCGATCGTCTTCAACAATCAATATTTTACTCATACATCTAATAAGGAATTATAGCAAGAGCGAAACCTGTTTGCAAACTCAATAGGGAATTGTGAAATAGAATGTCGTTCCTCGATTCTCTTGTGATTCGAACCAAATTTTACCCTTATGGGCTTCTATAACATTGCGAGAGATAAAAAGACCTAAACCAGTCCCTTCAGTTTCCTGGCTAATGGCATTACCCGCTCGGAAAAATCTTTGGAAAACCCGTGCTTGTTGAGCTCGGGGAATGCCAATGCCCTGATCTTTTACTGAAGCTAATAAAAATCCATCTTCTTCTTCTAGCGAAACGAAGATCTTTCCTTTCTCGGGAGAATATTTAATTGCATTTTCAATAATATTCTGAATAGCCAGTGTAATTTTTTCCTGATCAGCTTTGATTGAGGGGAATATTTTTTCCTCTCCTTGAAAATATATTTCAATTTCTTTTTGATGCGCCGATTCTCGCACTGCCTGAATAACATCTTTGATAATTTCTTTTAGATCAGTTTCTTTTGTCTCATAAAGAAAACGGCCCTCTTCAATCCGCGAAACATTTAATAAATCGTTTACCAAATTAATCATTCTTTGGTTGCTGAAATAGGTTTTTTCCATCAATTCTTTCTGTCCAGCGCTAAGCTCTCCCTCGTCTCCATCTAACATCATCCTCAAGCTCCATTTAATCGCCGAGAGAGGAGTTCTTAATTGATGAGCTGCAATCGAGACAAATTCTGTTTTCATTCTTTGAACTAATCTTTCGCGAGAAACATCGTGGAAAACAATCAAATAACTAGTTGATTCATTTAATTGGACCAAGGGAACCGTTGACACCTCAAAAAAAGACCCTTCGCTTGCCTCGAATCCCTCTCTTTTAATAATTTTTATCTTTCGACCATCCAGGATGTGTTTTAAAGATAAGCTCAGTCGGGGATGATTAGCCAGCTCTAATAAAGACTTCCCCTCGATGCTTCTCTTTAAGCCAAATGTTTCACGCGCATGATTATTGACCATTTGAACTAATCCCTGATCATCAATCACCAGCAAAGAGTCAACAAAACTATTGATAACTGTTAGTGTTTTTTCTCTTTCTTCTTCGGCTTTCTGCCGAGCCTCTTCTGTGTCTTCTAAAATATTTAAGAGAGCTTCTGTTGTCTGCTTTATTTGAGAAACTTCTTGCACTTTCTCTAGGCCGTTTTTTTGATCAAGACGATCTTTCATTTTTTCCGTCAACTCTTTTATCTGATTATCTTTTTCTCTTGTTCTCTGAGCTATCTTCGCTCGAAAAGCCGCTTGTTCCTGTTTTATTCGAACCACTTGATAGCTTTCTTCTTCTAATTTTGATTGAAGTAGGTTATTTATTTTCTGCAATTTTTGAGTTGCCCAACCCATTTGATCTTGGAAATTATTGATTATGAATTGAGCAATAAAGATAGAAACTCCACTAACAATTAAGAGAAAACCCTCCATCATTGGTTGAGTAGTGCAGATTTTTGATGAACCATAATCAAACAAGAATTGACAATTGTTATTCAAAAAGACTAGAAAGGCCAAGGCAATCCAAATCAGAGCATAGAAAAAAGTCTGATAAAGATTATTTTCTTTGAAGAATGGTGCCACCAAGGCAATGTAGCAAATATAAAATATAATCGCCAAATAAGGTAATGAAATATTGTGAGCCATGGCGACTGGAGCGAAAAGATAGAAAGTTAGCCAAATAGTTAAAACTTCTAAGGTAAAAATGCTTGATAGAATTTGTTGGCATTGTTCCAGAGAAAGATTATTGGTTCGTCTAATAAAAAATGCTGCGAAAAAGAATAACAGCGAGGAAAGTGCGATAAATCCCGAACCCAACATAATCAATAAGAGAGATCCCGTTTCTCGCCCTAGAATAAACAGAACAATCAATAAAACAAAAACTATTGGCAAAGCCAATTGACGCAGGCTAATCTGCTTTTCTACTGCCCTTAAAAATATTTCTTTATTCGCCTGAAGAGCCAGATCTTTATCTTTCATACTGAATCCTCTTTTAATTCGCCCCTATCTTTCTTAAGTTGAGCCAATTTTTCTTTCAACTCGACCATTTTCAACTCTCGACCGACAACCATTCTTCGGAATCTTTCGAGCTCATCAATTCGACGCCTTAATGCATTTGTCTTAAGTTGATTTTCTTCTCTTAGTAATGCAGATTGTTCTTGCAACTCCTTGGTTTTAGCTTTAATTCTGATTTCTAAAACTAAAGCCGTTTCTTCTAGTTCTTGCCTTTGATCATAAATTCTGCGAAGGGCTCGCCTTGACCTACCTCCATTCCAGGCAAAAAAAGCAGCTCCTGAAACAATCAAAATCGCAATTAAAAGAAAATTCAACAGAGCTGATCCATCGAATTCAAACAATGATTTATGTTTAAAATAAAAACACAATAATCCTATCGCGCCCAATCCACCTAAACCCAAGGAATCAATCGCTGGCAGAAAATTACTCTGCATGAAATTAATTAAAATCAAAGCAAATACAATATATGCCAACAATATCATTATCCATGCTGAAGAAGATAAGATGGCCAGATAAAAAAATGACACAACCAACCAAAGGTTATTTAACCAAAGAATAACCCTCTTAAATTCTTCTTTAGCTGATAACAAAAAACTTAAAACAAGCCACCCGGCCCAAAGAAGCAATAAATTACCAATTGAGAAAAATGAAGTAAAGCTCAATGTTTCAAGATAACTTCCTAATAAGAAGCAAGTCATTATCGCTCCCCCATAGATTATGAAAAAATTAAAAAAAGAAAGTTTTTCTTTTTTTAAGAAATCCTGAAATTCTTGATTTAAAGTTTCTTTATTTAAAAATTTTTTCATAATTCGGGCAAACCCTTAATCAAGCTTTTTAAACCGAATTCTTCTAAAAAGGTAATTGCTTCTTTTTTATTATAGCCCTTCCATCGATATTTTTCTAATGTGAGATCAATTGGTGCATTCCTTTGAATCGTTGCTAATTGACGACTTTTGAAGGCATCTTCTCGGCCCTTCTCCAGTTTTTGTTTTATGGCATTAGATATTTCCGATAAGTGCTGATAAACTTCTTCCAAATTATCATATTTTTCTAATAGACCTCGACCAGTTTTCTCCCCGATACCAGCTACTCCCGGAAGATTGTCTGAAGGATCACCTCTTAATCCCTTTAATTCAATTATTTGACTCGGAAATATTCCATATTTTTCTTTTATCTCTGTCGGCCCAAAAATTAAGTGCTGGCTTATTCCTTTTTGGAGAAGCATTATCTTGGTTTGATTATCAGCTAATTGCAATAAATCAGCATCACCGGTAATAATCAATTTATTGGGCTCACCTTCAATAGAAGAAAGCGTCCCAATTAAATCGTCCGCCTCAAACCCCCTTGCCTCGAGCATTATTATCTGTAAAGACTCTAATCCCTTTTTAATATAAGGAATTTGTTGATAAAGAGCGTCCGGTGCCTTTACCCGGGTCGCTTTGTAATCAGGAAAAATCTTATGACGAAAAGTTGGCCCAGGTGAATCGAAAGCGACTACGATGTGACTCGGATCGTAATCTTTAATAATCTTAAAGATGACTCTAAGAAAACCGTAAAGTGCTCCTATTGATTGTTGCCGATGATTGGTTAGTGGAGGAAGGGCATGAAAAGCCCGGTGGATAATTGCATGACCATCCACTATCGCAAAAGTCTTCTCTCCGAAATCGAGTATCAGTCGATTATTCATTGATCGCTAGCTTGATTAATTCCTCCAATACCGGAAACCCCGTTACTATCAACTCTCTTTCTTCTTCACTCTTAAAGATAAATTCTATCTCTAGACCAGGCAAATCAAGATTATTCAATCGATCACTCCATTCAATGATTATGATATTTTGAGGATCTTCGGTAATTTTTGAAAATTCCATATCAAATAAAAATTTTTGATCTTTTTTTGATTCTAAACGATAGCAATCAAAATGATAAAGATTCTTAAATGCGTTATCAAGCCCATATCTTCTCATTAAGATAAAAGTCGGGCTCAAAATAGATTGCCTAACGCCCAACCCATGAGCCAATCCCTGAACAAAGGTGGTCTTTCCGCCACCCAGATCTCCTTGAAGTTTTAAAATTACAGCAGATGATCCTTTCTTTTCTAGGTTTAAAATTGCCCGAGCAATATCATGACCAATCAATTTTGTTTCTTCGGTGCTTTTACTAATAAGGATCATATTTGATTGACGATTGGATTAAAATAAGATAAATTAACTAAACAAGAGAAATGGATAAACGTCAACTTTCGGAATTTAGAAAATTGGTTGAAAATAGCCAAGAAATAGCAATCGTTCCTTCTTTGAGAACTCGAGGTGAGGCTTTGGTTGCTGGCCTGGCTCTTCTTTTTAGTTTAGATAATTTTGGCCGAAAAACAAGCTTGCTGATTAATTCGCTTCCTGTTTCGACTTTTGCGCTTGAATCTCATGAAGCTTGGCAAAGCAAACCCGCCATTGTTATTAATAGTCCTTCTGGAGAAAAGATATCTCAATTACGTTATGAAAAAAACAATGGTCGTGTTTATTTACATTTTAATAGCCACGATTTACCGATTCGGGAAGAAGATGTCGTTGTTTCCTTTTCTTCCTCAAAAAGTGAACCTGATCTTTTTATTTGTCTCGGCTTTTCTGATATTTCTGAAATAAAACACCCTCTCTTTCAACAAAGGAAAGAGTCTTCTTCTATTGTTAACATTGGATTGAATTCAACTGATGATTTCGGTCAAATTAATTTTTGTTCTGAAAAAAATTCATTAACCGAAGCGGTTATCGATATTATTAATTCTCTCAGCCAAGATCTTATCACTCAAAAAGTTGGGGCCTATCTTTTAAAGGGATTGAAGCTATATAATACACCTTCCTCTCTTTCGAATGAATTATGTCGTCAGATTGCTCAACTTGTTAATCAGGAAGCTCTTTCTTACACCCCTAATCCTTGTACACCTGAAGACATTAAACAGTTATCATTGCTTGAAAAATCTCTTGAGCTTATTGATTTTTATCCTCAAAAAAATATTGGCGTGCTTTCTTTAGATCGAGACTTGAGCCAATCTGTCCAGTCTCACGATTTAGTTTTTATTATCGACGAACTTAGGTCGAGATTATTAAATTTAAATAATTTAATTGTTCTCTGGCAACCAGAAGAAGGATTAACTCAAGGAATTATCTATCTTGAAGAAAAAGAAAAGTTAGAGCAATTTTCAGCCTCCTACCCCGGTCATTATCAAGCAGGGCGCGGTGTCTTTAATCTGCCAAAATCTGACTTGTCAGTCGTTAAAAATAGATTAACTAATTATATTTTATCACTCTAATGGAAGACAGATTTGTTGAGCGAAATGTTAAAATCGATCCGAGTATTGCTACTGATATTTTGCCTAGACTAAGAAATATCAGAGATTTAAAAAGATTACTTCGCCACAATTCCGGTGAAAATATTTCTCGATTTGTTGATATTATTATGGGCGGGGCGATCAGCCTTAGGGCGTCCGACGTTCATATTGAGCCCGAAGTAGATAAGGCGCGATTGCGCATTCGTATTGATGGAATCCTTCAAACGGTTGACTTACTTCCTCGAGATTTATATCAGAAAATTGCCTCTCGAATTAAATTTTTAGCTAAACTCAAATTAAACATCACTAAAAAGGCTCAGGATGGCCGGTTTGGAATTGACTTTGAGCATGAGGGACGGGAAATAGAAATCAGAACATCAGCTCTTCCGTCTAATTACGGAGAAACGATTGTTATGAGAATCTTAGACCCTATTGCCTTAATTGATATTGAGGCTCTAGGAATGCGTCCTGACTTAAATAAAGCTATTTTAGAAGAATTAGAGAAACCAAACGGCATGATCCTTCTAACGGGGCCAACTGGATCGGGAAAAACAACCACTCTCTATGCTTTCTTAAAAAAGATGAATGAACCTGGCATTAAGATAATAACTATTGAAGATCCAGTTGAGTATCAAATTACTGGCCTCTCCCAGACACAAGTTAACGTGAAACAAGGTTATGATTTTGCCAAAGGATTATCAGCCATCGTTCGACAAGATCCAGATGTCATATTAGTTGGTGAAATTAGGGACTATGAAACAGCTCACATTGCCTTACAGGCATCGATGACTGGACACTTGGTCTTTAGTACGGTTCACACCAACGATGCTGCTGGAACAATTGCTCGCCTAGAGGCATTAGGAGAAAAGGCTCACAATATTGCCCCTGCTTTGAATATAGCTATTGCTCAACGATTAGTCAGACGTGTTTGTCCAGAGTGTGGTATTTCAAGAAAACCCGATCCTGAAGATTTCCAGGAACTAAAAGAAGGTTTATCAATCTTGCCGAAAGAAGTAATTACTCCTCAATTAACCGAAGAAACTCAAATACTTTATGCTAATCCTGGGGGTTGTCGTTCTTGTAATTTTACTGGATATCGAGGTCGTATTGGTATCTTCGAAGCATTTTTTGTCGATGATGAAATGGAAGAGGTTATCCAGCAATCACCAACTATTCCAGCCCTAAGAAGAAAAGCTCGGAGCAAGGGAATGGTTCTTATGTACCATGATGGACTTATTCGAGTGATGAATAAAATTACAACACTGGAAGAAGTCCATCGAGTAGCTGCTCGAGTCAAGTTAGATGAAGCTACCTAAGTTCTTAATTATCGTCTACTTGCTTGGGTTGATTAATTCAGCTTCAGCTGATTTAATAATAACCGATATTCAGATTGCCGGAGATCAAACTGATAATGACTATGTTAAAATATATAATGAAGGCGAGCAAGAAGTAGTTGTTAGCGGCTTTCGTCTTAGAAAAAAGAGTTCGAGCGGACAAGAATATTCTATCCGTGTCTTCCCTAAAGACACTAATATCCCCGCTAAAGACTATTTAATCTGGGCCAATTCTCGAAATGAGTTTGCTGAAAAAATAGGAGCTCACTTAACTAGCACTAGTACTCTTTCGAAAAACAACAGTGTCGCACTTGTTTCTCCTGATGGACAAATTATCAGTGCCGTTGCCTGGGGAGAAGGATCAAGTCAATTCATTGAAGGAACGGTCAGCTTACCCAACCCCGAATCAAACCAACAAATTATGAGAAAGTTAATTGATGAAATTTACCAATCTACTCAATCGAATATCGATGATTTTTATTTAACTGGATCAGCGACATCCTTAGTTGAAATGAGTCATCCCCCGTCAATTCCACTCCGCCGGAAAGCTCAGTCACCACTTGGATTGATTCTGGCCGCCATTATTGTAAGCTTAAGTGCAGGAAAATTATTTACTTTCTATTATCAAGATAACTTTAAAATATCATGAGTGGTCATTCTCATTGGTCTACTATCAAACACAAAAAAGAAGCTTCTGACAAAAAGAAGGGGGCTTTGTTTTCTCAAGCTGCTCGATTAATTTCTCTTGCGGCTAGACAAGGCGGTGCTGATCCGGAAATGAATTTCGAGTTACGGAGTGCCATCGACAAGGCTCGAGCAGTTAATATGCCAAATAAGAACATTGAACGAGCTGTTGAGCGTGGAGCGGGTACGGGAAGCGAACAAGAGGAATGGTATCGAGTCAATTATGAGGTTTTCGGACCAGGACAAGTTGCTTTAATTATTGAAGCTATCACGAACAATAAAAATAGAACATTAGATGAAATAAAAGGAGTGCTTAACCGACATGAAGCTAAGTTGGCCGAACCGGGATCAGTTCGCTGGCTTTTTAAGTATGTCGGTAAACTAACTATTGTGGGAGAATTGCCTAACAAAGACGACCTTGAATTAAAAGCCATTGAAGCTGGAGCAACTGATTTAGAATGGTTTGAGAATAATCTATATGTCTACTTTGATCCAGAAAAAATGGAATCCGGTCGGAAGATGCTTCAAGAAAAAGGAGTTAACGTTACCGATCAGTCACTAGAATGGATTGCTTCAGAAGAAGTTCTTGTTGAAGCGCAGAATCAAGCAAAAATAGATAAATTGCTAGAAGCACTCAGCGATCATGATGATGTTCAAGAAGTTTATTCCAATGCTAACTTATGATTGTTTTAGGGATAGATCCGGGAACGGCTGAAACCGGCTATGGTTTTATAACTCTTCGCCGAAAAACCCCAAAGATTATTGATTGTGGTTTGATCAAAACCGAATCTCAACGAGAAGACGCCTATAGGTTGCTGACGATGGAAAAAGAAATCCGCAAACTTATTAGGCTATACAAACCCGATATCTTAGCCATCGAGAGTATTTTCTTTTTTCAAAATAGAAGATCTGCCCTAGCTGTTAGCCAGATGAAAGGGATTGTTCTCTTAGCCGCCGAAAAACATAAATTACCAATTTACGAGTTTAGCCCGTTAGAGATAAAGCTGGCTATTACCGGTTGGGGTCGGGCAGATAAAGAAGAAATGAGGCTGGCTGTTCAAGAATTATTTGTCCTTCCAGAAAATAATTATTCAAATCATGCCACCGATGCTATTGGAGCCGCTGCTTGTTATCTCATCAAGAATAAATATCTTGAACCAATTGATTGGCAAAGCAAGAAATTATCATGAACCTCAAAAAACCAAAATCAACTAAGGGGTGGAAAATATTTCTGAGTTTTTTGCAAACAATTTTGATAATTTTTCTAGCGGGGCTTGTTTTAGCCGTCGCTCTTTTTCTTTATTACACTCATGATTTCCCGCGTCCCGATAAGTTCACTCATGACAGCGCTCCTCAACCGACCAGAATATATGATTCTCGAGGAGAAATACTTCTCTACAATGTTTTCGGAGAAGAAAATCGCCTTATTGTTCCGTTAGAAAAAATATCAATTTATGCCCAGAAAGCTGTTATTGCCTTAGAAGACGCTCGTTTCTATCAACATCATGGCGTTGATTTCAAGGGAATTATCCGCGCTATTCTAATTGATTTAAAATTACGCCGACCTGCTGCTGGAGCTTCGACCATCTCTCAACAATTAATTCGATCTCATTTTCTGAGCACTGAGAGAACGGCTGAAAGAAAAATTAGAGAGGTTCTTCTAACCCTCGAGCTAGAAAGACAATATTCAAAAGACGAAATATTAGAGTGGTATCTCAACCAGGTTCCTTTTGGATCAAATTTTTACGGAATTGAGTCAGCTAGTCAAGGATTTTTTAATAAAACTTCCGAGCAATTAACTATTGGGGAAGCAGCCACCTTAGCTGCCATCATTCAAGCCCCAAGTGCACTCTCTCCTTATGGCGATAATCAAGAGGCTTTAATTGCCCGACAAAAATATGCTCTTCAAAGAATGGTTTATTTAGAATTCATTGATCAAGAATCTTTCGAAGAAGCTTTAGTAGAAGAAATTGATTTCGCTGAAATAATACATTCACTCAAGGCTCCTCATTTTACGATCAAGGTTTTAGAAGAACTTGAAAATATGTATGGGCGAGAGCGATTAGAACGAGATGGTTTAAAAATATATACAACTTTAGATTGGGAAATGCAGTCTCGCGCTGAAGAAATTGTTCGTGAGAGAGTGGCAGATTATCAAATTTTTAGAATTTACAACGGATCCTTGGTTGCTATTGATCCTCAAAGCGGAGCTATCCTTGCGATGGTTGGTTCTAAAAATTATTTCGATGAGTCGTATCCCGAAGGGTGCCAAGAAAATTGCTTGTTCCAATCACAATTCAATGTTGCCACCTCTGGAGCCAGACATCCTGGATCAGCCTTGAAGCCTTTTATATATGCTGTTGCCCTACAAAAAGGAGCAACCCCCGAAGACATTATTGAAGATGAGCCAACTAACTTTGGTTTATGGGGAGGCTCTTATTATATTCCTCAAAATTATGATGGATTATTCCGAGGATCAGTTACTTTACGCAGCGCCTTAGCGCAGTCTCTAAATATTCCTGCTGTAAAAGTTTTCATGTATCTAGCAGGGATAGAAGATAGCATAAAATTATTAGAGCAAGCTGGAATTAGCGATTCCTTGCCTGCGGTTCCTTCCTTGGTGCTTGGCGGTGGTGGAGTAAGACTAGTAGAGCTAACTGCTAGTTATGGAATTTTTGCCAACGAAGGATTAAAAGTAAACCCCTACATGATTGATCGAGTAGAAAATGCAGAAGGAAAAATAATATTTGAAAATAAAAATTCTATTGGCCCGAGAATTATTGACCGTTCGGTAGCCCAAGATATTAACAGCATCCTTTCAGACAACGAAGCTCGTTCTCCGATGTTCGGAAGAAATTCCAATCTTTACCTTGAACAATATCCTGATGTTTCTGTAAAAACTGGAACCAACCAAGACTATAAGGATTTTTGGACCATCGGATACAATAAAGATATTGTTGTTGGAGTTTGGTTGGGGAACAACAACCAAGCTCCTATGGTCCAGCGCCCTTCTGTTAGTACCGCTGGAGCAATATGGAAAGAGTTTATGATCGAAGCCCTAAATAGGATTTACGGCCTTTAACTAGAGCGAATTGGCATCAAAACATATAGATACTCTGGTTGCTCTGATTGTTTTATTAACACTGCTTTATCTGCATCAGTTAAATACAAGCCAACGTCAGCTCCGCTAATATTAGTTAATGCATCTGACAGAAAGCGTCCATTAAAAGAAATCTCCACATCTCCTCCAGCTACTTCCGCTGAAATAGACGATTTAAATTCACCGATTCTGGAGCTTTGAGCTTTTATCTTAAGATTATTTTCTTCCGAAGAAACAATTAATTTAACTTCATAAGTTTGATCTGAGAGCAAACTTGCCGCTCTTATTTTCCCTAGAAATTCATGCCTATCAACCTTAATGGTAATAGGGGATTTATCTGGAATAACTTCTTGATATCTCGGATAATTTCCTTCAATTAATCGTGAGACTATTCTTACCTCCATGCTCGAAGGTTCATCCCCAATTCTTGTTAAAAATTCAAGCTGATTTTCGTCTCCTGTTATTTTAACTAAAGAATTGGATTCTCCAATAATTCCGATAATGTTATTGGCCGCTTTAGCAGGTAGAA
Organism: uncultured Candidatus Saccharibacteria bacterium; assembly: GCA_964477715.1. Lineage (GTDB taxonomy): Bacteria > Patescibacteriota > Minisyncoccia > Minisyncoccales > UBA1441 > CAYZEC01. Next base: position 20,983 of record CAYZEC010000019.1, read on the forward strand.
TAAACTCTCTTTCCTTTTTTATTTTCGTTGGCAAAGAGATAACTTTTTGAGCTAATCGATAGCTATCAGTAGCCGCCAGAGTTAATTGATTTTCCGAAAAATTCATATAAACACCAGATATTTCTGGACGAGTACGAGAAGAAGAAACGCAATTAACTACTTGTCTCAATCCTTCGCTTAAGACAGCTCCTTCTATTTCCGTCGACATGGATTCTTCTGGTTTAGGGATGATTGGGAATTCCTCTGAGTCCATGGTTTGGAGAGATGTTTCATTCTCTGAATCTTTAATATTTAAAGAATTTTTATTAAGCTCGAGGTAAAGTTTTTCATCTCCGATGAGTTTGCTAAGCGGAGCTAAAATGCGAGTAGGCACAACTGCCTGACCACTTTTACTTACTTTAGATAATACTGACACTTCTATTCCCATCTCAAGATCTGTTGCCGAGAGATGAACAGAGTTGTCATCAGCCTTGATCATGATTCCCTCCAGAATGGGAAGGTTGGGACTTTTGATTGTAACTCGACTAACAATAGCGATTGCTTGATTTAGTTTTTCCCGAAGAATTTCAATTTTCATAATAATAATAAATTAATTATATAAATAAATTTGTTGTTGTTAGATCGATCAATTAAGTGGAAAAAGCTTAGAAACTTAATTACTAAAAGTGTTTTTAAAATAATTAGTCGGGGATAAATCGGGGAATTATTTAGGATAGATATTTTCTATTTTCTAGATTTTTAAAAAAGTACTAATCTATCCCCTAATTTTACCACACTTATCCAACCATTATTCAGTATTATTCCCCATAAATTCTCTGCCTAATCATGCCAATCTCCTCAGACAATCGACCATCTTTGATGACCTCCTGATCTATCTTGGCACAAGCATATATTACGGTTGTGTGGTCGCGCCCTCCAAACAATTCTCCGATGCTTAAAAAAGATTTTTTAAGATCCTTCCTTAATAAATACATAGCTATTTGTCTTGGATAAGCGACGTCCTTTTTCCGAGTAGACGAGAGAAGTTCCTTCATCTCTAAATCATAATAATCAGCAACAGAGCTAATTATTTTCTGGGGATTGGTTGATCTAGTCTGGTTTCGGGTAAGATCTTTTAGGCATTTTTTGGCTAAATCAATATCTAGTTTTTTCTTTTTGAGATCTTGAAAACCCATTAATTTTTTTAAAGCTCCTTCAAGTTCTCGAATATTATTTTGGACATTGGTTGCTACATAATCTAAAACATCTGAGGGTATATCTATTTTCCATTCCTTAGATTTTGTTTCTAAAATAGCCCTTCGGCTTTCATAATCTGGTCGGCCAACATCGGTCACCATCCCTCCTTCGAAACGAGAGCGAAGACGTTTTTCAAGAGTAGGAATAGCTCCCGGAAGTCGATCAGAGGAAAGAATAATCTGACTGTTTCGTTCATAAAGAGCATTGAAAATATGAAAAAACTCTTCTTGAGTTTTATCTTTTCCAGCTACGAATTGAATGTCGTCAACGATCAAAACATCAAGTTGTTGGAATTCTTTTTTCAAAGATTCAATGCTTCTTGATTGAATGCTACTAACAATCTGAGAAACTAATTTATCGGCTGAAATATATTTAATCTTTATTTCGTCTTCTTCGTCTAGTTTATTTCCGATAGCTTGCAAGAGATGAGTTTTTCCCAAGCCAACGCCTCCATAGATAAAAAGAGGATTATAAGCCCGGCCCGGATCACGAGCAACTGCTTCCGCAGCTGCATAAGCCATTTCATTAAAGGAAGCAACAACAAAGTCTTGAAAAGTATAACGATTATTTAAACCAGTTCGAGTATTGAGCTGAAGTTCTTCAAAAGGAATTTGTTGCTTGATACGATGATTTTTGGCAGGAGTTACTTCAGTGGTCGGCTTTTTTGAGATAACATATTCGATTTTTTTAATAATCGGATCAGCTTCTTTTAAAGCATTTAAAATATCTTCATGGTATTTCTTTTCTAACCATTCTTTTGAAAAAGAATTAGAAGTCCCGATAGTAACAACATCATCTTTCCAGTCGATTATGGCAGCTTCTTTAAACCAAGCCGCAAAATTAGCCCGGGAGACTGTAAACTGGAGTCGAGCAAGGGCCGATTTCCACAATTCTTCCTTTGTCATAATAATGACACTTTAACATAATTAAATAGACAAAAGAATGAGCTAAATTATGCCCTAAAATAAAGCTTTTCGGGAGCTAGGGGATAATATGTTGATATCTTGGGTAGAAAACCTTAATTGACCAAGTCGATTTTGACTGCTACTCTTAATCATTCTGACTCATTATGTTGCCACGTTCTTATCGCCTGACCAAAAAAACGGACTTCGAAAAAGCCTATCGATCAAAGTGGGCAGTTGGTGGACGATTTGTTCTGGTTAAAATAATCACTAATCAATTAGGCCACAATAGAGTGGGAATAGTGATTAGTAAAAAAGTATCTCCGAAAGCTAATCAGCGCAATAAAACAAAAAGATGGTTAAGGCAAATTGTTCGAAACTTTGTTATAAAAAATAACACAGAGTTAGATATAGTTATTGCCTGCAAGGCTTCTATTAAGGAAGCTGATTATCAAAGCCTGAAAGAAGATTGGCAATCAATCTGTTTAAAAATTAATCCTTAAATTATGTCTTTAGGAAGTTTATTCCATGTGTTTTTATATCAACCAATATTAAATATTTTAATATTGCTCTATTTCTATTTGCCCGGTCAAGATTTGATTTGGGCGGTGATCATTTTGACAATTCTTCTTAAGTTCGCCCTTTATCCAATTTCATTGAAGACAATTAAAACTCAGGAAGTAATGAGTAAGATTGATCCGAAAATGAAAGAGATAAAAACTCGTTATAAGGATGATCCAGCTCGCCAGTCGAAAGAGATAATGGCTCTCTATAAAGAATATAATATAAAGCCGTGGTCGAGCTTGATATATCCTCTAATACAACTTCCAATCATCATAGTCTTGTTTAGAATCTTCCAAGACTTAAGCGTTTTGGGGTTAAGCAGCAATCTTTATTCATTTACTCCGATCATAGAATCAGCAAACATGACTTTCTTGGGAAACGCCGATCTCACTCAGCCCAGCATAGTTCTAGCTGTTTTGGCCGGACTGGCACAATATTGGCAGCAAAAAACCATGGATACCCCGAGCCAAAGTTCTTGGCAAAAGAATATGGTCTATTTTTTCCCGGCTTTTACTTTTTTCATTCTAACTAGATTTAGTGCTGTTCTTGGGGTATACTGGCTAGTAAACATTCTGTTCACCATCGGACAACAGTATTATCTTAAAAATAAAAAAGATGTTCCGTCCCTCAGAATCAGAGAAAACAAAAAAGACAATTCAAAGATTCTTTGAATTTCTAGGTATTGATTCTCAAATTAAAATAAGCGAAGTAGATGCTGATACTATTAAAATCTCTCTTTGGGCCGAAGAGGCGCCCTTTTTTATTGGAGAGAGGGGAGAAACCCTGGTTGAAACACAAAATCTATTAAAGAAAATTTTAGCCAAACAGTTGGGGCGTTATTTATTTATTGACCTTGATATTAATAATTATAAGGAGAAAAAGGCAAAATACTTAGAAGACTTAGCCCGCATGGTAGCGGACCAGGTAGCCTTAACCAAAGAGCCACAATCTCTCAAGCCTATGTGGGCCTGGGAGAGAAGGATCGTTCACACGATTTTAGCTGAAAGAAAAAACGTATATAGTCAAAGCACTGGTCACGGAGACCAGCGCTATATTGTTATATATCCTTCCTGAAATCTTAAAGGTAGGGAATAATGGCGATAGATCGAACACGCGCTCCATGCCTATAGTCTCTTAAAACAAAAGAGCCGAATAAGGTTGTGGTATCTCTTGTGATAAGCGTACAATCTCCTTTAAAATCTTCTTCTGAATTTAAAACTACCACGTATTTTCCATCGATTTTGACTGAAAGGATGTGTTCTTGTTCCCATGTATTCTCTCCACTCCCGTAATCTAAGTTCTGATACCAGATTTCGTTAATATTGTTTTCTTCAGCGATATCAGTAGCAAAAATAGTTTTAGATTTAAGCACGTGCCCAGGGCTGCCTTCGCTATAATCTATCCCCGAATAAAAAGTCACCTTTCCTTCGAGAGTATCATTAAGCAGGTTACGTTTAAATCCGAATACGCTATGGATAGAGTTTTCGGGATTAGTCCCGACTCCTCCGCCGATTCGCCCAACTCCTGATTCGCCAGGAACGAACACCCCAGAGGTTGGTGTTTCTCCAAAAATTAAACCACACCCTCCTTGATAATTAGTCTGAGTGAAGAATACTCCACCCCACGGGATTGTATCGGGATCTGAGGTATTTGTAATACTATCTTCGGATATCTGATACAAGGCAATAGACTTTATCCGTCCGTTATAACTGCCCAAATCAGAGACAGGAGCTTTAACTAAGAGGGGAGGGTTTTTTAAACCATCGCTAAAATCGTAAGAGGCATCAGGTGTCGGGAAAAGATGGAATCCTGAGCGATACACGAATAGATAGATAGACCTTGGGTGAGAAATTTCAGTTTGCCGCCAAGTTTCATCTACAAGATCTTGCCAAAATTCGCTCGGAGGGTTTTCGTTTCCATTCCAAACTTCCATACGCTCCCCTTGATAGTTTTTTTCAGAGAAAATCCAGGCTAGAAACATTTTAGCAAAATCTTTTTCCTGAAAACTAATCTGTTTAGCGATAAATCCAGCGGGTAAAATATCGGGATTATTACTATCATAACAATAAATTCTCGGTTCAACTTCACAACAGGTAGTTTCGAGAGCACCAGTTGAAACTTCTTCTCCTAAAACTTCTAAGCATTCTGTTTCTTCGGCTTCACCCCATCCTTCAGGGCAAACTTGACCATCTTTCCAGGATAATTCAGATCCTTTCAGGCAATATCCTCGAGAAGGCAACCCCGGTTCTTCGGGTTCGCGAAAAAATTGAGGATCAATGGTGTTAAGGACTAGGTGAGCTCCAAAAATAATAGCGATTCCTGATAATCCTGCGATAATTCTCCCTCTTCCCTGTGCCATGCGGGCTGGAGAACCCGCTGAAGTAAGATATGCAAGGCCACCACTAACCAGGGCAATTAGGGCGACAACGCCACTAATACCAATAGCAAAATAATAAACATATTCCAGATAAGCCGGCAAATCATAACCCCCTTCATCCGAGGGACGCGTAACTCCTGGAATATCTGGATATTCTGTCTCAAGCTGACGAGCAGCTGAAATTCCTAAAGGAATAATGGATAAGCAGAAAAAAAGAATGATTATTTTTTTAAACATAATTAATAATTAAATTTTTCTTCACCACAATAATAATCAAACATTAGGTCGGCAATTGCAGCTCGACATTCGGCGCTTTCTCGGTCTCGATAACAAGCTTGAATTTGATCAGCAGAAAGAGCATTCTGGCCATAAGGGGATTGACTATTGTAAGGATAACAAGTTTCTATTAGAGGAGAAAATTTCATGCCCTCGCTATCTACTCCTAAATCCTGAAGATAAAGAAGATAATAACAACTGAAAGGCATAGTTGCTGTTGTACCAAGACTGGGATCATCTCCAAATCCGGAGATACAACGAGCTAATTTTTCTTGAGAATCTTGAAGTTGATTTAATAATTCCGCTCGACTTGGCTGATGTTCTTGTAGATTGACCGCTAAAATAAGATTTTTAACTTGTTCAACTCTCTTTTTAACGGAATCAATGTTTTCTTGATACCAATGACGAGTCTCATCTCTTCTTTGGAAAATGACGCTGAGCGGGCAAGGATGATAATCTGTAGGGAAACAGGGGCAAGGCGTGCAGGGGCAACCGGGGCAGGGGGGTCCACAAAAATGACACTTACAACCATGAGTTGTTCCGCACCCAGGCCCACAACCGCTCCTATCGCCAGTATACAAACAATGGCAAACGCAACGCGGGGGAAGATGATAGAGTCGACATTGGTTGTTGGGGTCATTTTTATCATAAGAAGGGCAAACAACTTCGGGGGCAGAGGTGTTAACTAAAATACTCATTTCATCCATCAATTCTTGAACATAAACCTCTGCGTCATCCACTGCTTGACCAATCTCAATATTCCCTCGAGGGTATCCCTGGACAATATATTGATCAATGGTCGGTTGGGTTACGCCCATCTGTTCTTGGGTTCTAATTGGAGCACCAGTAAAATCTTTCGGACAATAAAAGGTGATGGAATTTTGGCTAGTTTGATTACATTTTTGACTATCTGTCTGAATATTGCACATAATCCCTAATTCATCATCGGCCTCTCTTCCTTCAACCCCATCCTCTTGATTAATTCGATACTCTGAACATTTATAAGAAATAAATTCTTGGTCACCCCAAGTAAAAGGAATAGGAGTGCCCTCCTCTAGGTCGTCCAAATTGCAGATACCACAATCAGAGTCCCCGCAGTCGGTGCAATTGAATTCCCAGCACCAGCGATCAATATCGAGCCTTTCTTCTTCTGGGCAATCTTCTCCCCAAACGGGAGTCGTTCCATTTAAACAAAATTTATTTCTTTCTATTTCCATGGAAGGATCTGTCCTAGCTCCAGCTAATAAGGCGACAAAAGTAGCGTGAGTAATATGAGTGCCATGTTCGCATTGCATCTTATACATTTCTTCTACTTTTTGGAGATGGCTCAAATCAACTTCAAGGCTAGCGATGTGAGGAGGGAGAAAACGGCTGGCCAGATAACGAATTTGATTCACAACAGTCATTTTTACGTACGAGTCTACGGAAACCTTTACGAGCTCACTTTCTTTAAGCAGATTATGGCCTTCTAGCACTTGGTGCATCCATAAACCGGCGCCACCTTCTTTAAATGTTTTTATGCGAATTTGATCGATTCTTCCTCTAGCTGGACAAGGATCTCCTCCGCATGGCGATCCACAGCGACATGATCCAAAAGGAAGGCAGGGGCATCCTCCACAAGGGTTACAGGCTCCGCAATTACATTGACTGGTTAATTGGGCTAATTCATCGACTCTTTCTTTCAGATAAAGACTTTTAGCATCAAGTGCCCGAACGATTCTTTCGATACAATCAAGCCGATCGTTAGTTGGAATCGGTTGAATTCCCGGACGACCTGGGTCGCCATCAAGGAATTCGCCATCTTCGTCAAAGGCATAGCACATATAAGCAATTTCAGCATCTTCTGGTCTAGGGCTTGGCCATGCTTCAGAAAAATCTTGAGACATAATTTCCATAATCCTACCCTTCTCTTCATCGGTTACGGGTTGCCCAGAATGACAATCAACTAAATTATTTGTTTCATCAAAACAGCTAATGTTTTTAGCTAAAATTCTAGTTTCTAAAATTGTTCCAAAAGGCATCTCTTGGTATTCAAATACATCAGCTTCAAGCGCCGGAGGGGTTTGGCGATCCGAGTCCAAAAAAGACATCTCGGGGAGAGAAAATATTTCTCCAGAAATGTCTGGATTGATTTGGCGAACAATTAAATAAGAAGTTAAAATCAAAGAAACGCCCAATAATCCACCCAAAGCTTGTTTCTTAGCTTTAGCCATAGCCATTGGAGAACCAGCAGCAGTCAGATAGCGTAATCCACCCATCAATAAGGCAAGAAAAGCAATAAGCCCGGCGCCACTGATAATAAAATTAAAAACCGTTGAAATTGCATCTGATAAAACTTGCGTATCTTGAGCGATGGTTTCACCCCAGGCAGGTATAGGGAGAACCAAAGCGATCAAAAGTAATATAATAATAGATTTAATCATTTTTTGTTTCTAAATAAACACTAATAATCCAAGTCGTTAAAATTTTACCAAGGATAGGGACGTTTTCAATAATGAAAGGAAGAACAACTCTTTTTAGGAGTGTTTTAATTATAGCGGTGGGCCTACTAGGGGATTCTTCCTCTAGCGTATTAGGGGCCGCATAGACGTCTTCTTTAAAGCGTCTCTTCTTTTGTTTCTTTGCGGACGAAAGACCTCTTTTCGCTCCAGAAATAATTCCTTCGCCTCGGCAGATTACTACCCATAAGGTAAAAAAGAAGCCACCAATTATAGCGGTTATGCTCTGAAGAATTTGAACTGCGGGAAGTAAAAAAACCGTCAAAGCCATTAAGGCACAAAGTAAGCCAATCCCATCAAGAATAAAAGCGACGACATAGGCAATAAATGTGTCTGGCCGAACAATGGTTTCGTCTTTTCCGCGGGAACTGCTCATTTAATAATTACCACGGATAAATTCTGCTTTTTTCAAAGCCCGTTTTGCTTCTTTAATTTTAACAACCTCTTCCGGATTACTGGTAATGATCTGATCCTCGGTGTAAGAAGCAACAACCTGAATAGCCACTCTTTTATTTCCGGCAAAAAACAAACCCTCTCCAACACTACTTGATAAAATCAAATGTTTCTCACCCATAGTCAATCCGAAAGTATTAGCAATAACATCAACAGAGGTGCTAGATTGTTTCATTAATAATTGAAGAGAAGAGTTGTTCAAAATAGGTACGCCGTAAGGAGAGCTTAGGAAGTCATTCACGTCCTGAGTAATAGTTGTTAATCCGAGCCAATATTTTCGAGCTCTCTTAGCCATTCCAAACAAGAAAGAGGCTCCGTCTGGGGATTGCATGATAACCCAGGCCTCATCAATAACGACAACTCTCTTTTTCATTTCTCCTCGAATCTCATTCCAAATATGATGCAAAATAATATACATAGCCATCGGTCGTAGCTCATCTTCCATGTCGCGAATGCCAAAGACAACTAAGTGGCGATCAATTTCAACATTAGTAGGATTATTAAAGAAATTGGCATAACTTCCTAGGGTGAACTTCCTAGTTCTTTGGCTTAATGATTCAGCTCCTTCCATGCTTTCGAGAACGGCCTGGAAGTCATTCATTAAGGGCGCCTCGGCTCTTGATAGATTAGTTTCAGCGGTAATATCTTTAGAAGCATAAGTTTCAATAATTGCCTGGTCAATAATAGAATCTTCTTCAGGTGTTAATCCTCCAAGCATAATTCGAAACAGGCCAACCAGCTCAACGGTATTTCTCCTTAAGACATCAGCCGGGTTTTCATCTAGCCCAACCTTGGGTAAGGCAAATGGATTAAGATGATGGGGCGAGCTAAGAGAGATATTGATATAAGAACCGTCGGCAGCGTCACTTAAAAATTCATATTCATTTTCTGGATCAATGATTAATACATCAACACCCTCCATCATCAATCGCAAAATTTCTAGTTTAGTTGCATAACTTTTTCCGCCACCAGATTTGCCGAAAATAACCATATTAGCATTCTCGAGCGAGAATCGATCAAACAAAACCAGGGAATTGTTATGTTTATTAACTCCATATAAAATTCCTTCATTGGAGCTTAAGTCAAAAGAAATAAATGGAAACACGCTCGAAAGAGGAGAGGTGTTCATGGGAGTATTGACCATCAATTCGTCTAATCCATAGGGGGCACAAGTGTAAAAACCTTCTTTTTGCTGAAAGGAAGCTGGCTTAATATAAACAAGACGAGATTCAAGGATAGAGCGAATTTCAATTTCGGCATCACGTAATTCTTTTTCTTCATCTCCAGAAATAGCGAAATAAATTCCAAGTTGGAACATTTTCTCTTGAGCAGTTCTAAGCTTATTGCGCAAATCTTCAATGTCTTGAAAAGCTGTTTCTAATTCTGGATCTCGAACTAAACCCTTGTCCTCTCGCTCCATCAATTCAGCTTGAATTTCAGTGGTTTTCTTCCGAAGTTTTTTCAAGATAGGAGTTGTTTCAACTGGATGGAAGAAAAAGGAAATGCTAATAGGACGGCTCATATTAATAATTGGAGCTAACCAGCCTACCGAAAGATATCGAGGATAGGAAAAAACAAACAAAGACCGAGTTAATCTTCCCCTTAGATCAACGCTGTTTTGATTTATCTGAACCGAAGGAGGGGCAATTAAATCATGAAGAGTAACTGCTCGGGTGGGAACGCTTCCCCTCGATTGTTTTGATTGAAATGCTTCTTTTAATTTACCTAACATATTTAATCAATAATTTCAGGCATAATTGAAGGGTAATATCCGTGTTCAGCTGATGTCGGATGATGCAGGGTCCAGAAAAGCTCAATAATTTCGGGAGAAGTTAAGGGAACGGCTTCTAGCTCACATCGCCTTAGTCCGATGGCTACGAATTCCATTCTTTGAATTAATTGGGCTCGAGCACGTCGAAAAGCTTCATCTGACATGGTCTGTTTTGTCTGATTCTTTTTGCGAAGCATCTCTCGAGCGGCTGAAACAGTCCCCTGGACTTCGGCAAGCGTATAGGGAACGATAATATAAAATGACTTCCCCATAATAACTCCCTTATCAAGAATCCCGGCGATAAATTGGCGATAATCATGCGTTTGGGCTCTCATCAACTCGTTGTCTTGCTGTTCTTCTAATTTCTTTAATCTTTCCAAATAGCCAGTCATATTAACTCGGCGAGACTGCACCAAGATTTGAGTCGTAAAATCAAGAGAGTTTAGGAAATTCTGGAATTGATAAATAATAGCTTGTTGTTCATCTGAAGACTTTAACGCAAAATTAATCGAAGAAACCATTAGTATTCCACGCAATCCACTGCTTCGCAGAATAACAACGCCTTCCTTTATCTCGCTGAAGGGTAAAAATTGTTGACTTGCTCCTTGAGCGTTCATCTTTTGGTTTCGATAGAACTCTTTAATTTATCAAGTCGACCCCTAGGGGCAAACTCTAATAGGTCAGGATTTTCTAATAATGATATGTCTTTTTGATGACTTGATTCACTGAAAACAATTGGAAAATCTGTTTTAATTTCTTCTTTTTTCCATAAATAACGTCTAGAAGAGAAGAGATAACTAAATGCATAAGTCAAAACATCAGCTAGGGGGCGCCCTCCTGGCTTTAAAAAGGCTAAAGCTAACCCCCCGACAACAATAACTGGAACGATTAATATGGCAACGGGACGAGGTAAAACAGACCAAAGCAAAAATCCAATTCCTGCCGCTCCAGCCAAGAAAAGAATTTGCTTGAAGTGCAAAGATCCAACTATTTTAGCCTCTCTTTCAATAAATTGTGGAACCGAATATTGCATAATTATTCAATTGGTTCTAAGTAGGGATCGGGAGCTCCTCGATTTGAATAACTAGAAGAAGACAGGGTTTTGTCTTCATCCGAATTTTTCTCTTCAGTAGTTGCGTTACCTTCTTTTGGCCCATAAGCCTGATTAATGTCATTATGGAGACGATTCAAGATAAAAGCGTCCAATTCTCCTCGCACAAATGCAAGTTTGTCTCCTTCTAAATTTATTCGGTGAGCTAACTCTCGGTCAATATCTTTAATTTTTAAAAAACCCAATAAAACATCGTAAACGATGCCGGATAATTCTAGTAATTCATCTTCGTTAAATTTATAGCGGTGGGCAATGCCTTCCAAAACATCTATCATCTCAAAAGAATGATAAGCCTCGTCTAATTTGCGGGGCAATTTCTTAATCAAGCTTAATAATTCATCTTGAGGAAGTTTGCTTCTTTGACTAAGTTTCTCCATATTCTATATTATATGTAATCCTATTTAATATAACCCTGAGTGGTCCAAGCTTTTATGGTTGCCTTCACGTTTACATCATTAGCGTGATGACCCGCAGCAGCTCTTTTAAATCTTCGACCGAGTTCTTGTTGGTGAGATGGATCGTCTTTTAGATTTTTCATAAGATCACGGTTTGCTTCCCGACTGCTTCTAAACAACCCCTCGATTATATTATTTAATGAAGCTCCTCCGTCAGTAGGTGCTTTTTTCCGAGCAGCCTTAAATGCTTCAGCTAAGATCTTTGTTTCGGCTGAATTCATTTTTCCAATGGATTCTTGAGTATAGGATTCGCCAGTCTTTTTAATACCCAACGCTATGGCCTGAGCATCAATATCTTGTCCATAATTAGCAACCTGAGAAAGGGCAAACCTTTTGGCGTCGCTTGTATGCCCCTGATCAATAAGGGCGGTGAATATTTGTTTAGCTTCTGCTGAATCAGGCAAAGAGAGCTTTCCGAGGGCTTTTAGCCCGTCTTCTTCATGGTTTGCCAAGAGTTCATGCATGGCGGCTGCAGATTGGTCTGAACCAATTCGAGGATCGTAAATTCTAGCAACTAACTTATCTACATCTTCTCCCTTCAGTTTTTTCTGAAGATGCGATCGCTCGGCCTTACGTTGGTCTAATTGTTTCGTAGCGCTTAAGAATTGAGACGCCTTAGCTTTTTCTGCGTTAGTAGCATCTTTGCTTTTTATAATTTCTTCAGCTACACGATGTCGCGCATAGTGACTAGTTTTCTTATCATCCCATCCAGCCGTAGAGATGCCAATTCTACTGGCGGCAGTAGTCATATTATCCTCAGCATCTCTCTTGGCAATATTATCCCGAGCTTGGGCGGTTCGATATTTTGCCTGATTTGCCCCCCAACTTTTTGCTTTCCTAAAAGTGCTCTTGCCGGTACTCATAATTACCTTTTTGACGGATGGAGATATTTTTAAACTTATCATAAGCCCAACATATATTAGGGCAACTGGGGCAATGAAGTAAAACGAACTGGTTGGGATCTCGGATTGAGAGACAGCTGTCTGTAGGGTCAATGCCTGAGATATTTTTTCCGAAGTTCCAGCCCAGAAAAGTTGCTTCCGAGCCTCGTTCATCATTCGATTGGCTAGAAAGAGAAAGAAGGCAACGGGGATCCCTACAAAAGCCCAGGTGATGAAGCTAGACCACCATTGGTTCCAAAACTTTTCTGCGCCGGGAAAAGCGAAAGCTAAAAAGGCCAGGGGCGAGAGAATGATTAACACCCAAAGCATGATATAACGCATAAAAAAAATTGAAGCCAAGACAAGATAAGTGATTCCGGCAATAAATAAGCCCGCACTGATGGCGGCAAGTTGCACGAATGCATGTAATATACTTGTATCAGGATTTGCGATATAGCCCACAGCTGATTTAATTTCTGAGAAAAAATCAATTTTTCCTCCTTCAGCCAAAAAGTAATCCATAGCGATATGAGAGGCATCA
>CAYZEC010000020.1:0-2311 GCA_964477715.1 uncultured Candidatus Saccharibacteria bacterium
GCGCTTTTTCGTTCCCAATATGACAGTAAGGACGTCCCCACCTTATTGACGTTGTTTGCCGTCTGTGTTAGAATATCGTGCACTTGCCCCCATCGTCTAGCGGCCCAGGACGTGGCCCTCTCAAGGCCAAAACCGGGATTCGAATTCCCGTGGGGGCATCTCCTATTTAATAACAACAATCAAGTTAGCCCTCGCAATACCCGTGGAGGGTACAGGTGCCCATCCTGATACGACGAGGCAGCACCCGACGGGTGCGATGAAGTAATTTAAATCTTGCACAGCCAACCGTTCCTGGACCTGAATTATCATGAGGACAGCCATGCAGATGTGGATTTAAATATCGTTATTACAGCGGATGGACGATTAGTCGAAATTCGAGTGGAATGCTCAAAACAAAATAGTAAACAATCAAAATCTCGATCTTTTCATAGTTAAACAAGTTGTTGACTTTGCTTAAGAACCTCAAACAGCTTCTCACTTGCTTTTAAAGCTTCATCCGCGTTTAGCCTAACATTTAACCATTCTAATTCAGTGCCATGAAGGATTGATCCTTCGAGCATTTTTCTCGATACTTTGTGCTGCTTATTCTTCTGATTTTCTAATGCATAATCATCAACATGTTCAGCAACATCGCGCATCTTTTTAATTTTTGGAAGAGCTTTGTCAAATTCTTCTATTGCTTTATCCAATTCCTGCTCGATTGATTCGACTTTCGTTGCTATACTCACTGCTCTCCGAAATCTTGTGAGAGCGACTATTAAAAAGTCAAAATCGACCCATTTACGAAAAAGAAATTCTTCGTCTTCCGGCTCAGCAGTCTTTAACCGCCGGTGTTGGAGAGAAATTGTCCACATCCAGTAATTAGCAAGCCTCTTAGATCTTTCATATGTTGCTTCAGGTGATGGTGGTTTATTTTCCATACTATTATATTTAATTTCTCTTAGCCCTTTACATTTTTCCAATTTGATTATTCACATTATCCAGACAAGTACTCTACAAGTTCAACCTTAAGTGTGATTTTTTCGCCCACAGAGGATCCGACTTAAAACCTTTACTTAAGATTGAGTGAAGACGATTCGTGATTTATGGGCATATAACTCAGTCGTTTATCCCGTGTACCGCGACATGATTCAAAGTAAGTTTCTATGGTCACTACTTGAGAACACCGTATTATCGTTCTACACAACATCGCGACGATAGAGACAATGTGATGCAAAAATCCTAATGTGAATCAATATAACTCAATATTAGTGTGTTTTCACAATCGTAATAATAATTGTAATCTCCAATAAGACTATATATAGTTGCTTCTAAATATATAGAGTGTCCTTTAACATAGGTCATTGCAATATCTTTGGGAACATTTTGAACAATAACACAAAATTCATAAAATCCGTAATAGTGTTCTGACCATTCCCCTGCTAATGCAACATTACCATCATCTAAAACCTGACCAACAACAACTTGATCTTGGATTTTCTCACCATATGCGTAACTCATATATTCTTTAAATTGGAGTTCAGTAGTACTCAAATATAATAAATATAAACCTTCTAAAGAAATCCCTGATGTCGTTGTAGAAGTCTTAGTAGGGCTAAATGTAGAAGTGTAATTGATAGTTGTAGATACTTTAGGTGTAATAGTAAAAGAAGGAGTAAATTTAATTTTCGTCACGTTGGGAGTTGATGTTAAATCAATGTCTTCTTCAAGAATCTTTTCTGTTTTAATAGTTAAGTCGTCGTTATTGACATTGTTGCTATTCAAATTAGTCGCTGTTGTACCACAACAACAAACAATTGAGAGTAGAAGTATAAATCCCAATAAGAAAAATTTTTTCATAATAATCCCTCCCTTAATAATCTTAAAACTTTGAAAGATATCGCCCACATTTCTTATCTACACTATTATAGCATATTTAAACTAGAGATTAATATTATCGTTATCAACGATAATCTCTGAATTGATTTTTGTTTCCTGGCTACCTGAGTAGGAACAGTGCAAATTGATTATTGATTCTTATTTCTTGCGTAAAGCCCGATAGAGAATAAACCCACCCCCAATCAGCAAGGCAAGGGGCCAAACATAATTGATCAAATTTGTTGCACCTAATGTCACCAATAGGCCAATTAACGCCAGGATACCAGCGGGATACAATGCCCAGTCAAGTCTGCCGGCAGGTTTCGGCAGGATCCACACCAAACCAAACGTTACTGCCATACCCAGGAAAAAGACACCCCCCGAGAGGACGCCATTGTCTGGAATTAAGGTCACCCCTGCCAGGGTCAAAAGCACCCCGCCGGGGATAATCGCC
>CAYZEC010000021.1:0-9804 GCA_964477715.1 uncultured Candidatus Saccharibacteria bacterium
TTAATTAATTATGAATAATAAAGGTTTTACATTAATTGAATTACTGACCGTGATTTCAATTATTGCTATCTTAGCTGCTATTACATTGGTTACTTTTCCAGCGGCAACTAATAGAGCCAAGGATGCTCGTATTATTAATGCTATGCAGCAACTAAGAACTGCTGCTGAGGCCAGCAAGGGCGTGTATGGTGACTACAGCGAGGTAAAGGCAGATAGTGCAGATGATACGATTGATGCCTTGATGGCTGAGATAGATGGCCAAAACTCGGGAGAACCATCGGAAGTTCATGTAACGGCTGAAACGTCAGCTGCTTATTGCGTTGAGGCTGCTTTGGTTTCTGGAAGATATTGGTGTATTGATAGCAATATGCACTCAGATTATTTATCTGCAAGTACGTGTGCTTCTGATAACATTGCCTGCGAGTAACATTGTTCGTTTTCCACAAAAAGCCCACTTCAAGTGGGCTTTTTTGATAAGAATGTTATAATTTATTATGATGATTGGGGGTTATCTTTTTTTATTTATACTGGGTTTACAGATCGGTAGTTTCATTAATGCTTTCAATTATCGGCTATATGCAGGGGAAAGTGTTTGGCGAGGGCGATCGCATTGCCCAGAATGTCAACACATTCTTGGTTGGAAAGATTTAATTCCATTATGGAGCTTTCTTGTTTTAAGGGGGCGCTGTCGCTATTGCCAAAAGGCAATCAGCTGGCATTATCCCTTGGTTGAATTGGGAGCAGGACTTTTATTGCCTGTAATTTTTTTCTTTGCAACAACAAATATTGAAGCTATTTTCTATAGTCTAATTTTTCTGATTTTATTTACGATTGCTAGCTTTGATCTAAAATATTATCTTATCCCCGATAGCTTGCTTCTGATTTCCTTGGGAACAAGTCTCTTGTTTTTGTCTTGGCAATCTTATCAAATTTGGGGTAAATTGTCTGGACCAATTTTTATTTCTGGACTAATAGCTGGAATAACCGGTTTTGCCTTCCTAGGATTAGTTTATTGGTTGACTCGGGGACGAGGAATTGGATTCGGTGATGTTAAGCTGATTTTTGTAATCGGCATTATCGTTGGTTGGCCAAATATTGTTGTGGCAATATTCTTAAGTTTTTTCATCGGTGCTATAATAGGACTAGCTTTGGTTGGCTTAGGCCATAAAAGCATAAAGACAGCAATTCCTTTTGGGCCCTTTCTTTTTTTGGGCGGCTTAATGGCTGTTTTTTGGGGAGCACAAATAGTTAGTTGGTATTTATCTTTTTTTATTAAATGAGCAAAGGTTTTACAATCGTTGAGTTAATGGTTTCGATAACAATCATAGCCCTAATGGCTGGTTCGGTCTTTTTTAATTGGCGCCCAACGGAACAGACGTTTGCCCTGGTTCGGTCTGCTCATCAATTAGCCGATGATCTAAGACGGACACAGCAGATGGCTGTCTCGACGAAGGTTTTTACTTGTTCTGAGACAGATTCAGACTACAGTGGATACGGTCTATACCTTAATACCAATCAAGCGACAGGTTATCTTATTTTTGAAAATTGTGATAATGATAATTGGCTGTATAGTGAAGAAACAGATGTTATTTTGGAGACTCAAGACTTAGAGTCGGGAGTCCAAATTCAAAGCCTAACAGTAGATGACCCTACTTCAGTAGCCAGCGTTTTATTTGTTCCGCCTAACCCCAAAGTATATATTAATGGTGTTGGTGTCGGGAAAGAATTGATTATTGTTTTAGAGTTAATAGATGATATTACTCGAACAAAAGAAATTAAAATAAATACATCTGGCAGAATTGAGATAAATTAAATGAATTCGAAAGGCTTTACTTTATTAGAAACAATAGCTGCGATCTCTATTTTAATAGGTGGAGTTTTGATTGTTTACGCTTCTTCGGCACGCATGCTAGCATACACCTATGACAATCAATATAAATTAACTGCTTCTTACTTGGCTCAAGAAGGAATTGAAGTAATCCGAAATATAAGAGACCAAAACTGGGTCGAGGGAGCAGAAGAATGGGCAGATGGTTTGAGCGCTGGAGATTGGCGAGTCCAATACGATAGCACGTCATTAATGGTATATGCTGACACTCCATTGCTTTTGAGCGAAGATGGTTTTTACAGCTACGATTCGGGGGAAAGCACTGTTTTTAAAAGGAAGATAACAATCAGTCAGTTAAGTGATGATTCTTTGAAAGTTATTGCTGAAGTGAGTTGGCCATACGATCAAGGGCGATCAGTCCAGGCCGAAAAAATTCTCTATAATTGGTTCTAATGAAAAATCATTTAATTCGCGGTTTTACTTTAGTTGAATTGTTAACAGCAATAACTTTATTTTTAGCTGTTTCAGCAATTGTCTTTGGCGCATCAACCTCCTTAATTCGTTATCAGGGGCAAATGGTAACAATGCAGGGTATCTTCAATGATAGTTCTTATGTGTTAGAAACAATGGGTCGCTCCATAAGAATGGCTCGTCGTGATGCTAGTGGAAGTTGTATCTCTTTGGGGAAAAACTTTGAAAATCCAGGATCTGATTTAACCAATATTCGTTTTTTAGATCACGATGGTACCTGCCGCCGGTTTTTCTTGGAGAGTGGACAGATTAAGGAAGATACTGGCTCGGGGTCTATAGTCTTAACCTCTTCTAATCATGATATTCAAGAATTATCCTTTATAATCATTGACGAAGCGGGGAAGCAACCGCGCGTAACGATTGTATTGGAGATGAATCATGATTCGTTGAGTTCGGCATTAAATTTACAAACAACAGTTTCTCAACGTAATCTCAATTTTTAATATGTTTTATTCAGAAAAAGGAATAGCATTGTTCTTAACCATAATCATTTTGGGAGCGATATTGGGGATTATCCTGGGAATTAGCTCTTTGGTTTTGCGCCAAATTTCGACTGTTTCAGGCTTAGGAGAATCAGTTTTAGCCATTCATGCTGCTGATTCGGGGATAGAGCGTTTGGTTTATGAGTTAAGGAAAAATAGTTATTCTTTCAGTTGCTCTCCTCCATGTGAAATCATAGATATTGTTTGGGATGATTTCGAAGAAGATGACCTGAGCTATAGCGTGTATCTTCAAGAGCAGGATCCAAGCATAGTCATTCGTTCGATCGGACAGTATCGCCAAACTCTTCGAGCCATAGAAGTTACTTTCTGAAATTATGTCGGATGAGAAAATGATTATTTCTCGCATTACGAAATTGAGAGAGGCGATTAATCATCACAATTATCTTTATCATGTCTTAGACAATCCGCAGATTTCAGATGCGGCTTTTGATTCTTTAAAAAACGAATTAAAATTATTAGAGTCTGAACATCCAGAACTTATCACCGTTGATTCTCCCACTCAAAAAATAGGGGGCGAACCGTTGAAGAAATTCGTCAAAGCTAGGCATAATAAGCCTATGCTTTCGATAGATGATATCTTTCAAGAAGAGGAGCTCGAGCGTTGGTTTGATTATGTCCAAAAATTATCAAAGAAAAAAATAAAGTCTTTCTTTTTAGAACACAAGGTAGATGGATTGGCAGCTAGCTTGATTTACCAAAAAGGCGTTTTAGTGCGAGGAGCAACCAGAGGAAACGGTCAGATCGGAGAGGATGTTACTGCTAATTTAAAAACAATTGGCTCTATCCCATTAAAACTGAATATCAGAGAGGCATTGGGTTCTGGCGAACAATTAAAACTAAGGCAGCTCATTGAAAATGGAGAAATAGAAGTTCGTGGAGAAGTTTATCTAAATAAAAAAGACTTTGAAGCATTTAATCAAAAGAGAATAATTAAAGGAGAAGAACCCTTTGCCAATCCTAGAAATTTGGCAGCTGGTAGCATTCGACAGCTTGATCCGCGTATTGCTAATCAGCGCCCTCTTCGATTTATGGCTTATGGTTTACTTGCTGAAGTCGGACAAAATAAACACAGCCAGGAGCATAAAATTCTAAAATCATTAGGGTTTCGAGTTGACCAGGGAATGATTTGTTATTCCTTAGATGAGGTGATCGATGAATGGCGTCAATTGCGCCAAAAGAGAGAAGAAATTCCTTATCAGATTGATGGTTTGGTATTAACGATTGATGATATCGAGGCCTTCTATGCATTAGGAAGCGTTGGAAAGGGGGCTCGCGGAGTGAGGGCTCTAAAATTTACCGCAAATCAAGCAACAACAAAGATTAATAAAATTATTCTTCAGGTTGGTCGAACGGGTGCGATTACGCCAGTAGCGGAACTCAATCCGGTGAAGGTTGGCGGGGTTACTGTCTCGCGAAGCACACTCCATAACGTAGATGAAATTAAGCGGTTAGATTTAATGATCGGAGATACTGTTATTATTGAACGATCAGGAGATGTGATTCCGAAGATAATTAAAGTATTGACTGATTTGAGAGATGGATCAGAAAAGAAATTTTCTTTAAAGAATAAATGCCCAATTTGCAATCACCAATTGTTCCGCCCGGAAGGAGAGGTCGTTTGGCGATGTATTAATGCTACTTGTCCGGCTAGGCAGATGCGTTTTCTTTCTCATTTTGTTTCTCGCCCAGCTTTCAATATCGATGGACTTGGACCTAAATTGATCGAAAAGCTTTATCAAGAAAAATTGATTAGAAAGGCAGATGATATTTTCCGGCTACAAACAAAATCATTAATTCATCTTGAGGGGTTGGGTCAAAAATCAGCTGATAATCTGATGCAATCGATTGCGGATCGCCGGAAGATAACCCTTGATCGTTTTTTGGTAGCCTTGGGAATCCCGATGATCGGGGTTGAAAAAGCTCGTCAATTAGCTAAATTTTTTCGATCGATCGATCTTTTTTTGACGGCTGACATAAATCAACTCGAAAAGTTGCCCGACATCGGGCCAGAAACAGTTTTGGCAATTAAGGCTTGGCTTGCCGATCCGGCCAATAAAAATTTAATTCTAGGCTTAATAAAATCAGGGGTGGAAATTATTCCTTTTCAACCCCAAAAAAGCGAACAATTAATTAATAAGCGCTTTGTTATAACAGGAACAATGAGTAAATCAAGAAATGAATTAAAAGAATTGATTGAGACAATGGGAGGGAAGGTCTCAGAGAGTGTTTCTGGGCAAACAGATTATTTATTAATTGGTCAAAATCCTGGTCGCAAACTAGAAAAAGCAAAAGAGCTTTCGATTAAAATTATTTCAGAAGATGATTTTGAAAAAATGATCAATGATTAAGGCGTTTTTTTCAAAAATGGATAAATCATTGATTGCCTCAGCTGTTATTTTGAGCATCTGGGGACTTCTGGCAATTTATAGCGCCTCCCTTTATCGCCAAAATTTTAATGATTTTTATAAACAATTATTATTTTTAATCTTGGGATTAATTTTAATGACAGGAATTTCTTTTTTTGATTATCGTAAATTAAAAAGTAATTCTTACGTGGTATTAACGGTTTATTTAATCCCTTTGATTGGATTAATTGGGCTGTTCTTAATGCCAGCTATTAGAGGGTCTCATCGATGGTATGCGCTGGGCCCGATCAATTTTGATCCCATGCCTTTTATGGCTTTGGGCCTAATTATTATTTTGGCCAAGTTTCTTTCTCAAAGACATGCTGAACTTCATCGCTTTCAATATCTTTTGCTTTCGGGATTTTATGCCTTTTGGCCCGTTCTGCTTATTTTCTTGCAACCGAATTTTGGAGGGGCAACGATTTTCTTTTTATTATGGTTTGGTATTATCTTGTTTTCTGGAATTAAAACTAATCATCTTTTAGCTCTTTTAATGGGCCTTTTATTAATAGGTTCAATGCTATGGTCTTTTGGTCTTGAAGATTATCAACAACAAAGAATTATTAGTTTTTTGGGCTGGCAAGATGATCCGCTGGGGGCATCATGGAATGTTGACCAATCTCGAGTAGCCATTGGTTCGGGCCAAATATGGGGGAGAGGTCTATTGGCGGGATCACAGGCAAAGTATGGTTTTTTACCGGAAGCAAAAACAGATTTTATATTTGCAATTATGGCTGAAGAGACTGGATTTATTGGGGTTTTAGCGATTTTCGGACTCTTCGCTTTACTTATTCGGCGTTTACTTAAAATATGTTTCCGATCAGTCAATAATTTTGGGCAACTTTATTGCGTTGGGCTTATTGTTTTTTTAACATCCAGTATTTTTATTAATATTGGAATGAACCTGGGGTTGTTGCCAGTCGTCGGATTACCTCTGCCGTTTGTCAGTTATGGTGGATCTTATTTAATCGCTTTATATGCTGGGCTTGGTCTAGCGTTAAGTATTCGCCGACACGGGTAGCTTGACATTTTTTTTAGATTGGCTATTCTAAGGGGGAGTGATAATGGATTCATATTGTTGTTAACAGAGAATTTATTTCTTGTCCGGAAAAAATAAAATACCGGGCTTGTTTTCTTATTTTAGAGATAAGCCGGGTTGCTCTTTTTAAAAGTAATTATGGTTTATGAATACTATTAAAAGGTTTTCAAAAACAACGCTTCCCTTTACTTTACCAAACTTTTTAAACTTACAACAGAAAAGTTGGGAAAGATTCTGGGATGAGAAGATAGAAAAGCTTTTTCAGGAAGTATTTCCAGTCCCTGACTATAGTGGTAAGCGTTTCCAATTGGAATTTCTAGGTTTTGAATTAGGAGAAGCAAATTTCTCCGGTTATCTAGAGGCCAAGGAACAAGACGAATCTTATTCGGCCCCGCTCAAAGCCCGTTTTCGTTTAATCAATTTGAAAAACAAGAAGACTAAGACAGAAGAAGTCTTTTTGGCTGATTTTCCGATGATGAGTGCTCGGGGATCGTTTGTTATCAGAGGAGTAGAGAGAGTATTGGTTGCTCAGATTATTCGTTCTCCCGGAGTGTTTTTCACGGGGGAAAGATTGGGTGACCAGAATTATTTCGGGGCAGTAATGATCCCAGATCGAGGAAGCTGGTTGGAGTTTGAAACCGATCATAATAATCGACTCCAGATTAAAATAAATAGACGTAAAAAAGTTTTAGCAACAACATTTTTGCGTTCTTTGGGTTATTCGACAAATACAGAGATTGAAAAATTATTCAAAGATATTGACAGGGGTTCAGTTAATTATATTAAAAACACGCTAGAAGAAGATCCAACGCAAAATGAGGATGAAGCAGCGATAGAAATATATCATCGCTTAAGGCCGGGGGAAATGGTAACTTCGGATACGGCTAAAGAATTTTTAAAAAACATGTTTTCTAATTTTTCTCGTTACGACTTGGCAGATGTCGGACGTTGGAAAATCAGAGAAAGGTTGCCTGAGAGACAAAACAAGAAGTCGATCTCTCTTGAGGACAGGGTTCTTCAGCCCGAAGATATTGTGGCAACGATTCGCGAAATAATCAGGCTTAATAATGATCCCAAAGCTCAGGCTGATTCGATTGATCATTTGGCTAATCGAAGAGTGCGAGATCTGGCTGAATTACTTCAAAGTCAACTTAGAATAGGACTGGCTCGGATTCGTCGAGTTGCTCAAGATAGAATGTCTACTCTGAGCGAGGTTGAGATCAATCCATCTCGCTTAATAGACCCTCGTTTATTAGCGGTTTCTCTTCAAAACTTTTTTGGAGTTTCTGCCTTTTCTCAATTCATGGACAGTGATAATCC
This sequence comes from uncultured Candidatus Saccharibacteria bacterium, assembly GCA_964477715.1. Classification (GTDB taxonomy): domain Bacteria; phylum Patescibacteriota; class Minisyncoccia; order Minisyncoccales; family UBA1441; genus CAYZEC01. The sequence continues at coordinate 7,627 of CAYZEC010000021.1, forward strand.
TTTGGCCGAGATAGAACATAAACGAAGATTATCAGCTACTGGACCCGGAGGATTAACTCGACAAAGAGCTGGCTTTGATGCTCGAGATGTTCAATCTTCTCATTATGGTCGCATTTGTCCGATTGAGACACCAGAGGGCCCGAACGTTGGGTTAGTTAATCATTTAACGGTTGTGGCAGAAATAAACAAATATGGATTTATCGAAACTCCTTATTTCCGAGTGAAAAATGGTTATTTAATAAATGAAGTGGTTTATTTAAACGCTCAAGAGGAGGAAAAATATTACATTGCTCAAGCTGATACGATAATTGATTCAAAGAATCGGATTGTTGAGAAAAAAGTAGTAGCTCGTTTCCAGGGACAACCAGTTATCGCTGATCGGACTGATGTTGGGCTGATAGACGCTTCCCCCAATCAAACACTTAGTATCGCTGCCAGTTTAATTCCGTTTTTAAGAAATGATGATGCGAATAGAGCATTGATGGGTTGCAACATGCAAAGACAGGCTGTTCCCCTGATTAAAGCGGAATCTCCGTTAATCGGAACGGGAATGGAAGAAAAAGTTGCTCGAGAATCGGGTCGAGTTGTTTTAGCAGAAGAAACTGGCGTTGTAAAGGAAGTTGATGGGAAGCATATTAAAATAAATAATATAAACTATTCTCTCCAGAATTTTATTAGAGGCAATCAATTTACTTGTTATCATCAACAGCCAATTGTTTCTAAAGGGCAAAAGGTTAAAAAGGGAGAGGTTTTAACGGATAGTTCTTCCATCGTTGATGGGCGCTTAGCCTTGGGGACAAATATTACAGTTGCTTTTATGCTTTATCGAGGCATGAACTACGAAGATGCTGTTGTTGTTTCAGAAAGATTGGCTAAGAACAATGCCTTCGCATCAATTCATATTGAGGATTTTGTCTGTGAGGTTCGGAATACTAAACTTGGGCCAGAACTGACAACATCTGATATCCCGAATGTGGGCGAGGAAAAATTGAAAGATTTGGATGAGCGTGGAATTATTCGCATCGGAGCAGAAGTTGGGCCTGGCGATATTTTAGTCGGGAAGATTTCTCCTAAAGGGCAAGTTGAGCTTTCTCCAGAAGAAAGACTAGTTAAGGCTATTTTTGGAGAGAAGGCGAAAGAAGTTAAAGACACTTCTCTCACTATGCCTTATGGGAAAAAGGGCCGAGTGGTCGGAGTGCGTGTCTTTTCGCGCGATAAAGGGGATCGTCTAGAGTCAGGTACTCTTCAAAAAATAAAAATAGAAATTGCTCAAATTCGTAATATTGAGGTGGGCGATAAGATCTCGGGTCGGCATGGAAACAAGGGGATTATTGCTGAAATTTTACCCGAAGAAGAAATGCCTTTCTTAGAAGATGGCACGCCAATAGATGTAATTTTAAGTCCAATGGGAGTTGTTTCGCGCATGAATGTTGGTCAGATATTAGAGACTCATTTGGGCTGGGCTGCTGATAAGCTAGGTCAACCGATGACAGCTCCATCAATGATAGGAATAAAAGAAGAAGATATTAAAAATGAGATGAAAGCAGCTGGGCTACCAGAAAACGGTCAGGTGACATTGTTTGATGGTCGTTCGGGTGAAAAATTTGAGCATCAAATTACGGTTGGAAAAATGTATATGCTCAAGCTTCACCACATGGTGCAAGATAAGATTCATATGCGCTCTATCGGTCCTTATTCTCTGATTACTCAGCAACCTTTGGGCGGGAAAGCCCAATTCGGAGGACAGCGTTTTGGAGAGATGGAGGTTTGGGCGCTAGAAGGCTATGGGGCAGCCTACACCCTTCAAGAGATGATGACCATTAAGTCTGATGACATTAGGGGTCGTTCTGAGGCCTATGAAGCGATTTTAAGAGGCAAGCCGATAGAGAATTATTATCGACCGGCTTCATTAATTCTTCTGCTCAATGAATTAAAATCTTTGGCACTGGATATTCAAATCCAGGGACAAGATTAATCTAATTTGATATGCCAGCATTAATTAAAAATAAAATTTCAGTTTTAATTAAACTCTCCTCCCCAGAGACTATTCTGAAATGGAGCCATGGCGAAGTAATTAAGCCTGAAACAATTAATTATCGAGCCGGAAAACCTGAGAAAGGAGGTTTATTCTGCGAGAAAATCTTTGGTCCAACTAAAGATTATCAATGTTATTGCGGT
>CAYZEC010000022.1:0-27242 GCA_964477715.1 uncultured Candidatus Saccharibacteria bacterium
TAGTATAGGTCCGAATATCTATTTTCTTTATCGAAGTATTTTTATCGGGATTTGTTTGGAGAATTGATTTCTGAAATTTATTATATCTCTCAACCTCGGCTTCTAGCTTTTGTTTCATGCCCAGTTTATCAATTTCTATCTTATCAATAATCTTGAGAAGTTCTTTTATTAGATCTTCTTCTCGGATATATTTATTCTTGCACTTATGATCTTTCGCTCGACTACAACCATAGTAGACGTATCGAGCAGTTGTACCATCCTTCAATTGCTTATATTTTTCTTCAGCGGTAATTCCAGATCCGCATAATCCACAAGTAATAAGTTTCGTAAAGGCAAATTCTTTATTTTCCTTAATTGACCATTTTTTAAATTGTTCTTGAGTTTTATCAAAAAGTTCTTGAGATATGAGAGGCTTATGTTTGCCCTCATACCAGTTGCCGCTACTTCTAGGATATTCAAATATTCCATAATAAAAAGGATTCTGTAATATTCGATATATGCCGCTAAGTGACAGTGGTTTGTTGCACCGAGTATAGAAATTTAATTCATATCTAAGCCAGTGATAGATTTTTCGTCCAGCCCATTTTTCATCTGCTGCTTTAAAGAGGAAAATGTGTAATACAGACTGTGAGTCCTGTCGCCCGGGGGTAGGCGAGGGGTATACCACCTCATTTTATAAAGACCCCTGCTATGATGCTTATCAGTATAATCAATATGTTGCTAGCTATAATTTGAAGATCGAAGAGCTTGATTCCTTGCACGAAAAAATTTATAAAATTTATCATGATTTAAATGGAGCTATCTTCTGGAATAATTTTAATGTCGACACATATAAATGAGAAAATTTTGGGTTGAATCGAAGGTAGCCTAATCGATTTCTTCGCCAAACAGTTTCTGGCCCTGTTGCATAGACCGAATAAAACTATAAAAAGTAAAATTTTAACTTAAGGCGGGAAGGGTCTCTAGTTTTTAAGAACAGCAAGATGGAGAAGGTTGGAGAAAGATAGTTTCCTATAAAAACCGAAATATTTGCGAGCTCGTATCATGCTCAACCCTGGTTTATATGGGGCTCTATGATGTATAATGAAGGTATACAGTGATTGGCGAGATGGATAGTCAGATTATTTTAGAAGTTTCTTTAATCTTCCGAAAATTAGTTTCTAGTATTCAATTGTTTTTAGTGTGCTGATAATAAAATAAAAAAATAACCTATATCTTAAAAATGGAAGAGGCTATTATAAATCAAAAAAAACAAGAAAATCAATACAAGATAAAGAAATCTTTTTCTTGGGGGCGTGTTGTGCTTATTTTTATTTTTTTAATGATTTGGTCATTTATTTTTGCTACATGGATGTTTTACGGATCCCTTCACCCTTGTGGTATTCTCCAACGAGAGGCTACCAGAACAATGGAAGACACCTTGTCTGGATATGTAATTACTGAAATAGTTGAAACGATGACTCCGGCGGAATGTACGGCTCGCCTAACAACGCTTTTATCAAAAGGAAGGAATGTTTTTAAAAGAGTTTTAGAGAATGACGTCGATCGCTTTACAGGAGATTTTATCTTGGATTTTTAAAAAGGAATACGATCGGAAGTTATACGATTTGTGATTTATAAAAATATATAGTGAGTTACGGGACAGAGGAGAGTTAATCAATTTTTAGAGTTTCTTCGATTTATTCAGTGCTATCTCCGGATATTCAATCATTTCTACCCAGTCAAAAGTTCGGAAATTGTCTACAGCTCTCTGTCAAGAATGCTTTTTATCGGAAGGCCCAGGTGTTTAAAAATCCGAGAATTCTCCTTAAGTTTTTTGTGGTAAAATTAAAAGAACGAAGAATAAAATTATATGCAAATTAGCTTTTGGTGGGAAACAATAAAATTTATATTTCTGGCCTTATGGAAATTGTGGCGACTTTGGGTGCCTTTATTGGCAGTCATGGCGATTATGTTATCCTTTGATTGGCTTGGTTTGGAAATTGACAAATGGCGTATTCATCGGAAATTCAGAAAAGGAGAAAAATGGCGCTCAGATCGTCATCTTCTACAATGGCTTCGTGACATGGAACCATCGGAATTTGAAAAATACATTGCTGATTTATTTTCTCGACTAGACTATAAAGCCAGCGCAGTCGGTAAATCGCATGATGGGGGCATAGATGTTGTTCTTGAAAAGAATGGAATAAAAACTACATCCAATGTAAAAAATTCACAACCTCCAAAGTAACGGTTAGTGATGTCAGAGATTTCTACGGGGCATTAGCTGATCGTCTTGCTAATGGGAAATCATACTTTATTACCACAAATAGTTTCACGCTTGAAGCCGAGAAATTTGCCGAAGACAAACCAATTGAGTTGGTAGATGGAGACAAGCTTGTTCGATATATTAGAATGGCTGAAAAAAATGAAGGAAAATAAGAAGGAATATTGTAGGTTTATTTATATCGCATCGAGGCATTGATATATGAGAATAAAAACCAGGACAATAAATGATGATATTTATTATTTGTATAGAGAGGATGGTGAATATGTTATTTACACCATTAAAAACATTCTGAAAGTTCAAAAAATGTTAAAAATAGGAGTTTTTAAAGAAAAAGAAGAAGCCATAAAGCGTTTTGAAGAATTGGGATAATTCTAATTAACGGGGCAGAAAAAATTACCACTTGCTACGGTGTCCCATTTGTTCCATTTACAGAACAAGCCCTGACCCATACGCCTCAAAGTTGCACTAGAAAAACACTTCAAGAAGCCTTATAATACTTGTATATATGGAATACTAGACCTAGTGGCCCGCCAGATGTCCAATTTCAAACTTTTTGAATTATGTATAAATACTATCACCCAAAGCCAATTATCATAAAGCTTACTGACGAGCTAGGTTTTGAGTTAAGGCGGAAAGCCGCAGAATATATTACCCAAAATCAAAATGTTACCGGCGCAGAGCGAGGGAGTAAAGAGCAGCAAGGATTTGGAGCCTTGGCAGAAATAGTGATTAGAAATAAATTAGGAATGCCAGAGATTAATCCTGAAGATCATCCCTTGGGTTATGACATTTTATTACCTTCAGGTATAAAACTAGATGTAAAGTGTCGAGGTGGAGCATTGCCTTTTAAAGAGGAATATGAAAGCAACGATGGAATTATAAGGGAGGCGAAGCATAATTTTTTTGCGCGCCAGATTTATGATGAAAAATTAGACACTGAAATCTATTTAATGACCCATCTTGAAACACCGAAAAATAGAGAACTTCCTGGAACTACCAGACAAAGAAAATGGATACTTTATATTTGCGGTTGGGCCTCAAAAGAAAGAGTGGCGCGTGAAGGTGTTTATTTACCGCGAGGCTCTCTCACAGAACAAGGGCGAACATGGTTTACTTATCGTGGCCAAGAAATAGAATTTTATAATAAAAATTTGAATGGTCTAGAAAAAATAGAAGATTTATTAGAGATTGAACGGGCAGATATTGAAAAAGACAAAAATCATATTGGTGATTTAAATTTAACTTCTGTTGATGCTTTGAGAATAGCTTACGATTTAATTGGCAGAGGCATTTTATCAGAAAAACACGTTGAATTTATAAAAAAAGAAACCAGTCTTAGCAAAATTGTAAAACCGATTTTGCATTCAAATCAATATTTTCATTTATTAAATTGGCTTAAAGAGAGGGGGGCCTTAAGCGAGAACGAAATAAAAGAGGCCAGAAAAATCTTACAAGAGGAGCCTTACAGTGGAATTTAAAAAAGCTTTACCTTACTTCTTTCTATTTTGTATTGTTCTTGTGCTTCTTTGATTCTCTGTTTGCAAACATTAATATAATCCACTCGGTGCTTTTTGAAAAGATAAACCTCTTGATTTTTTTCAACGCCGATAAATTTTCTGCCTTCTAAAACCGCAGAAACAAGAAAACTACCACTCCCGCAAGTGTTATCTAACACAATATCTCCTTCTTTGGTAAACGTACGAATTAAATAGCGCCCAAGTTCGACTGGTTTTTGGGTGGGATGATAAACCTCCCCTTCGCTTTCAGCTGTTTTAAAATAAACAACATCAGTCGGATACCTTTCGCCACTACTCTTTACTTCTACAGTCTTAAAATCACCATAGCTCCCAGTTAATTGATCTTTTCTAAATCCTTTATTATAAGGTTCGCCATAAGTCATTTGTGGGTTATATTCAGGCTGTTTTTTATAAAAAATACAAATATCTTCATGTTTGCGTAATGGTTGCTTTTTGGCATTAAGAAAATTGGTTGGTTTTGATTTTACCCAAGTAATCTTATATTTAAATAATTTTGGATTTGATAATGCAAGTTTTGCAGTAAATAAACCTTGTGCAGTTAAAGCGATAACGCCTTGATCTTTAATAATACGCTCATATTGCTTCCAAAGTCGGTCAAGCGGGATAAGACTGTCCCAGCTATTTTGGGTAGTGCCATAAGGTAAATCACACAAAATCATATCTATTGATTTCGATGGAATTTCTCTCATCACTTCTAAACAATCACCTTCGATTACATCATGAATGAAGTGAGAAATGGGTTTTTCTTTCAAGTTATTGTTAGAGCTTATTCCTTCTTCGGCAAATATGTTTTTCCGCAAATACCAAAGACAGTAAGTATTTACCGGCAGACCCTCTTCTTTGGCTCGTTGTTCCAGTTCAATATATGAATCAGTTCCAAGCAAATTCCTAATTTCATTACTTTCTAAGCTAGCGAGATTTTTGTATAGATCTTTATTTTTTTCACCGAAAGCCAAAATCAAACCTTTTGATTTGGGGTTTGCTTCTTTATAATCAGGGAAATAAATTGCCTTAAATGTTTGGGTGGTCGGCATAAAAATATTTGTATTATTGCTTATATTATAATATGATACCCATATAAACGCAATTTTATTTATCCACGATTATGAAAATTAAAGAAACAAATGATATCTTTTTACTTACTGGGGCTGGATTTACAAAAAATTTCGGGGGTTTTTTAGCAACAGAAATGTGGTCTCAAATTTTTAATGATCCACAGATTCAAGCTAACAAACAATTACGCTCTCTTCTACAGAATAATTTTGATTTTGAAGCCGTTTATTCAGAAGTAATTGATAATAATAAATATTCTAAAAAAGAAAAAGAGGCCATAAAATCCTCTGTGCATAATGCCTATAAAAATTTGGACGATGCTATCTGCAACTGGAAATTTAATAGCGACAGTCCTTATCCTGTAAATATTTATGGTTTGGGTGATTTATTTAAAAAAATATGGCCAGGTCCTTACAAAAAACCATCGCTTTTCTTCACCCTTAACCAGGACCTTTTCGTTGAAAGAAGATGGGGGCACCCAAGCCCCGGGGCACCAAGATTTAAACAAGAATTCTATCAGATCCACGGACGAGAACTTAATAGTAGTGAATTTGTTACCCTTCCACGCGAAAATGTCGATGCAAGTATTGTAAATGGTTTGAATTCGCACAATGGGATTCATTATATAAAACTTCATGGCTCCTATGGATGGCGTGCTTCGGGCGAAACAAATCAACTTGTAATAGGGACAAACAAGGAGTCTTTAATTAAAAGTGAGCCGTTATTACGTAATTATTTTGATTTATTAAAAAGTGTTATTGGAGAAAATAATAAAAAAGTTTTGATTATTGGATATGGTTTCCATGATACACACATTAACAATGTTTTACTTCAGGGTGTAGAAGATCATAATTTAAAAATTTACATAATAAGCACACAGCCTCCGCAAAACCTTAAACAGTATCTTAAAAATGCCAATTTTAAAATAAAAGGTCAAGGTTGGGTTCGCTCGGATGGAATCTGGGCAGGCGTGCATGGTTATTTTCCGTATTCACTTAAAGATTTTTTTCCAGGTAATCAAGAAAAAACAATCTATCTTGACCAATTAGTTAACGCACTCAAGTCTTGATATAATTTTGATAAACATTAATCGCAAATTTAGACACCTCAAACCAATTTGGATTTTTCTTATATAATTTGCGTAAATCACGGATAATTGGTTTAATTGTATTAAGATTTGATTCGAATTTGCGGACATCCACACCGCCAGGAATACTTTTTATCGAACAGACTCAGGTGCCTAAAAACTCGAAAATTCTTCTCGGGTTTTTGTGGTAGAATATTAAAATATATTTATACGTATTGATTATTCTCATTGATCAGTGGGATTAATTAAAATAAATCACAGAATCGTTAAGATAATTTATGGTTAATAAAAAAACAATAACGTCGACCATACTGTTAATTGCTGCATCCTCAGCGATTTTTTTAATTGATCGGAATATAAATACCAATTCGTCAATTATCGAAAATACTGAAATCGATTCGTGGTTAGAAGGGGGCAGAATATTATCAGAAGAAAAATTACCAGAAAAAATGCCGCTGGGTTCTCTCAAATTCATTGAAGATCTAAAAAGCGATTTCTTGGAGAATCATAAAGATTTTTTGGAAATTAATTTAGATGATAACTTCATTCGATTATATCGGAATGGTAAGCTAACGGATGAAAGTGAAATTTTGGCTTCAGGTGATATTCAAAATTGGGGTGGATCGGCTGCAGGGCTATATCAAATAAAATCTAAAAATAGAGCTAGCTACTCTGTTTCTTCCGAATTATATATGCCTTATGCTTTGCATTATTATGGAAAATATTATTTACACGGCGAACCATATTATCCCAATGGGATAAAGTTTGAATCAGATTTTTCAGGTGGTTGCATTCGTCTAGCGGATGCAGAGGCAAAAAGATTCTATGAATTAGCTGAAACAGGATTACCTGTCCTAGTAATCGATAAAAGCAGGATAGATTTAGTTTATTCTCAGAAAGAGGGGGCGAGGGAGTTTCCGATAGTTACGGCTAAGAATTATTTAGTAGCTGATTTAGATTCGGGCCTTGTTTTGGCCGAAAAGAATTCCAAAGAAGTAAAGCCAATTGCTTCTATCACCAAGTTGATGACAGCAGTAGTTATTGCTGAAAATATTAACTTAGAAAATAAAATTACAGTTCATCCATCAATGTTAAGTGCTTATGGGAGCATCGAAGGACTAGAGCCCGGAAAGGTTTTCCGGATAGTGGAACTTTTCTATCCTTTATTAATCGAGTCATCTAATAATGCGGCTGAAATATTAACTTATTCTTTGGGTCGGGATAGGGCAATCTCTCTGATGAATCAAAAAACAGAATCAATTATGATGCCTGATACACATTTTGTCGATCCTCATGGGCTGAGTAACGAAAATGTTTCTTCTGCGCAAGATATTTTTCAGCTAACAAGATATGTTTTTAATAATCGACCACCATTATTAGAAATAACAAGAAATCATATGGTCCGAAGCTTTGGACCGATTCAGTTCGAAATTGACCAAATGTGGAATAAGAATGTTTTTGCAGATGATCCGAATTTTCTTGGAGGGAAAACAGGATTCATTTTAGCATCTCGATATACGGGAACGATGATTTTTAAATTTTTAACCAATGAAGGGGACCCGAGGAATATTGCAATTATTTACCTCGGGTCAGAAAATGCCAAAGGAGACGTCCAGAGAATTTATTCTTGGCTAATGGATAGCTTCTCTTTAGCGCCAGCTTTTCCTTAATTTATCTCACTAAACAAGGCTTGATATGCTGTCTATTTTGGGCTAAAATAAAGCATTATTAAAGGATTTATGGACCTCAATCAGATTGAAAAAGAAGTTAAAGACGCTCTTAAAAAATGTCAAGACTTAACAGCGCTGGATGATATTTCCCGGCGCTATTTGGGTAAGAAAGGGGGGCTCAATTTATTTTTCCAAGAAATAAAGAAAGAGTCAGGAGATAGAAAAAAGAAATTAGGGCAAGAGTTAAATCAGATGAAGGTTGTTTTGGAAAGACTGATAGAGGAAAAAAGAATGGAATTGAGTGAAGAAATCCTGTCAAATAAGATTAGTGTCGGGAAGATAGATGTTTCTCGACCAGGAAAGAAATTCAAAATAGGACACTTGCATCCTTTAACGAAAGTAATCTATGAGATAGAAGACATTTTCCAGTCAATGGGGTTTTCAATCGTTGAAGGACCAGAACTAGAAACTGATTATTATAACTTTGATGCTCTTAATATTCCGGCTGATCATCCGGCTCGAGATGTTTGGGACACCTTTTGGTTGAAAGATGCCAAGAAAAATGGCAAAAACTTATTGCGAACTCATACTTCCCCGAACCAGGCTCGCTATATGGAGAAAAATAATCCACCACTAAGGATTATCGTTCCCGGAGTTTGTTACCGTCATGAAGCGACGGATCGTTCACATGGGTTTCAGTTTCTTCAAATCGAAGGATTGATGGTCGATCGAGAAATATCATTAGCTAATTTCAAGTCAATTATTGAAAAATTCTGTGAATCGTTTTTTGGGAAAGACGTTGCTCTAAGAATAGTGCCCGACTATTTTCCGTTTACCGAACCAAGTCTTGAAGTTAGCATTTTAGACAAAAGGGGACATTGGTTAGAAATTATGGGGGCTGGATTAGTTCACCCCAATGTTTTTAAAGCAGTCGGTTATCAGCCACATGAATGGCGAGGATTCGCTTTCGGAGCGGGGATAGATCGTTTAGCTATGCTTAAATATGGAATCGATGATATTAGAATGCTTTATCAAGGGGACTTAAGATTGATTGAACAATTTTAAAATGATCTTTAATTATTCTTGGTTGCAAACATTTTTTAAAGAAAAATTACCCAAGCCTCAAAAACTTGCCGAGATTTTAACAATTCATAGTTTTGAAACAGAAATAGTTGACGGGGGAATTGAGGTTTCGATTTTATCAAATCGTGCGGCTGATTGTTTAAGTTATCGAGGGTTGGCCCGGGAGATTGGAGCTATCCTAAATCATCGAGTTAATTATCAATTATCATCAGAAAAGATCAGTAACCAATCAAAGAATTTTGATATTTCAATTAAAGATGTGGAAGCTTGTCCTCGCTATATGATGACTCAATGGTCGGGGGTTACCGTTTCGGATTCTGGGAAAGAGATTAAAGCTGGGTTACAAGGAAATAATTTAAAATCAATTAATAATGCCGTTGATCTGGTTAATTATTTAATGTTAGAAATGGGTCAACCGATTCATGTTTTTGATGCCGATAAAATAGAAGGATTGAAAATAGAAGTAAGGTGGGCTAAAAAAGAAGAAAAATTTGTTTCTTTAGATGATAAAAAATATTCCTTGTCACCTGATATTTTAGTTATTGCAGATAAGGCCGGGCCGTTAGCAATTGCTGGTATCAAAGGGGGGAAGAGAGCTGAGGTTGATAAAAATACCAAAAATATTTTAATCGAGGCGGCGAACTTTGATTTTCGAGCTATTCGTCGAGCATCAAAATTACTAAACTTGAAAACAGATGCTTCATGGCTTTTTGAAAATGGGTTAGACCCCAACATGGTAGAAGAAGCTCAAAAGCGCCTTATTACTCTCGGAAAGAAAATTTTGAAGCCTAAAAGAATAGCCTTAATTGATGATGTCTATAAAAATATAAGAAAAGATTGGACAATTGATCTTGATCTGAATTGGCTTCAGGAACTATTAGGCACATCGGTTAAACCGACTGAGATTACAGCTATTTTCAAGCGCTTAAATTTCCAGGTTAAAGTAATTTCAAAGCACAAAATCCAAGTGAAAATACCAACTTGGCGACCTGATGTTAGGGTGAGGGAAGATCTAGCTGAAGAATTCGGTCGAATCTATGGTTATGATTTAATTAAATCCAGCCCTCCTAGAACGATTTTAATTCAACCGATTGCTAATCGAAATAATCTTTGGAAAAGAGTTATTAGAGATTCATTGGTTCAGCTAGGAATGAGCGAATCGAGACTTTATGCGCTTTTAAGTGCTAAAGATTTTTCTCTTTTTGGATATGATTCTGATCGTGCGATTGAATTATTAAATCCGATCAGTAATCAATATCAATATTTAAGATGGAGCCTTTTGCCTAATTTATTGAGAGCTCTAAAAGAAAATGCGAAAAGATTTAATCAGGTTAATATATTTGAAATTGGTAAAATTTTCCAAAAACCCGAGCAAGAAAAGGAAGTACTAGCGGGTGTTTATTATGATGTTCAATCAAAGAATGACGGATTCTATGAATTAAAAGGAATTGTTGAGTCGCTATTAAGCCGATTAGGAATAACAGATGCTCGTTTCGACGATCATCAAGCCGAAGGATATTTTGGTGGAAATAAAACATGGCATCCCATTCATCGAGCGGAGATTAAGGTTGGGTCAGAAATAATTGGATTTTTAGGTGAAATTCATCCTCGTCTAGGAGAAGATCTCTCTCTTCCGGAATTCGTTTATGCCTTTGAAATAAATATTGAAGCCTTGATGCAATTAGCCAATGATCAGCAGGAATATCAACCGATTTCTCTTTATCCAGCGATTGTTCGCGATATCTCAATAGTTGTGCCTGATGACGTGAAAATTGAAGAAGCAATTTATCAGATTAGCACGGCGGGAGGAGAATTAATTAGAGATGTTGATCTCTTGGATGTTTATTATGATGATCGTTTGGACGGAGAAAAGAGCATGACTTTTAGAATAGTTTATCAGTCCATGGATAAAAATTTAAGCGCCGCTGATATAAGCGCTTTAGAGAAGAATATTTTTAAAATTCTTCAAGAATTAAATTGGCATTTACGTTCATAAAAATGACTTCAAATAAGAAAAAAGACAAAGGCGATTATACAGCTAAGGATATTAGCGTTTTGCAAGGGCTTGAGCCGGTTCGGAAAAGGCCTGGTATGTATATTGGTTCAACCGGAAAAGATGGATTGCATCATTTAATCTGGGAGTGCTTTGATAACGGCTTAGATGAAGCTTTGGCTGGCTATGCTGATGAAATTAGGGTTGATCTATTACCTGATAACAGAGTTCGGGTTCAAGACAACGGTCGAGGAATTCCAGTTGATGTTCATGCTCAAACCAAAAAATCTGCTCTGGAAACAGTGATGACAACTCTGCATGCTGGTGGAAAATTTGGAGGCAAAGCTTATCGCGTAAGTGGTGGGTTGCACGGTGTAGGCGTTTCAGTGGTTTGCGCCCTATCTGATTATCTTAGGGCCGAGATATGTCGTGATGGTTATTTATATACTCAAGAATATTCTCGCGGAAAAGCAACCGGTCCGATGAAAAAAGAAGGAAAGTGTAATGAAGAGGGAACAACAATTATCTTTTCTCCCGACACTGATATTTTCCCCGAAACGGAATTCAGCTGGGAGAAGGTGTTAAAACACTTGAGGCAACAAGCTTATTTAACCAAAGGGGTCAAAATTTTCTTAAGTGATCAGAGGAATAAAGAAAACCCTAAATACTATGCTTTTTGCTTTATGGGAGGACTGCGTTCTTATGTTAAATATCTGGTTTCAGATTCTTCGACGCGCCATGAAGACATCTTTTACGCCTTAACGGAAGAAGGGGAGGTTCAGGTAGAGGTAGCTCTCCAATATATTGATGACACGGAGTTATTAGAGGAGAGTTTTGCCAATAACATTCATACAGAAGAAGGGGGGATGCATTTAACTGGTTTTCGGACTGCCTTAACTCGAACTTTAAACAATTATGCTCGAGCTAATGATATCTTTAAAAAAGATAGTGAGAATTTAAGTGGTATCGCGACAAGAGAAGGATTAGTAGCTGTTGTTTCAGTTAAATTACCCAATCCTCAATTTGAGGGGCAGACTAAAGCTAAGTTGGGCAATCCGGAGGTTAAAAATGCAGTTGAAAAAGTGCTGAGTTTTCATTTTCAAGATTTCCTTGAAAGGAATCCGCGCCAGGCTAAGAATATTTTAGAAGGATGTCTTCTTTCGGCACGAGCTCATCAAGCAGCTAAAATTGCTCGCGAAATGGTATTGGAAAAAAGATCAGTTCGGGGCATGTCTTTGCCCGGAAAATTGGCTGATTGTATTTCACGTAAGCCAGAAGAATCAGAATTATTTATAGTTGAGGGCGAGTCAGCAGGTGGAAGCGCTAAGCAGGCACGCGATCGTAATTTTCAAGCGATCTTGCCTTTGAAAGGGAAGATTTTAAATGTTGAAAGAGTTCGACTGAACCGAGTTCTTGCTTCAGATGAAATCAAGGCTTTGATTATCGCCATGGGTACGGCTATTGCTGATGACTTTGATTTAAATAGGTTGCGCTATCATCGAATAATTATCATGTCTGATGCTGATGTTGATGGAGCCCATATCAGAACTTTATTGCTGACTTTATTCTTTCGTTATTTTAGACCAATTATTGATCATGGTTATTTATATGTAGCTCAGCCACCTCTCTATCGAATCAAAAAAGGTGGGAAAATGCATTATGCTTATAATGATCGCGAGAAAAATGAGATTCTGAAGAAAATTGAAACAGGTTCAGACATTCAACGTTATAAGGGTTTGGGGGAGATGAACCCTGATCAACTTTGGGAGACAACCATGGATCCGGTTAACCGAATTTTGTTGCAAGTAACGATTAATGATGCTGCTCAAGCCGATCGAGTTTTTGATAGTTTGATGGGTAAAGAAGTTATATTGCGCAAGAAGTTTATTCAGTCACAAGCTCATAAGGTAAAGAATCTGGATATTTGATATTGACGAATAAAGATAAAATAGCTATAGTGTTAGCATTGTCTTAGACGCATCAATGAATAAAATTACATCTTTTTTAAAAGAAGTCCGTCAAGAGATGAAAAAGGTCACTTGGCTTAATCGACGAGAATTGGTTAATTATACCGTTTTAGTGATTAGCGTTTCTTTTGTCGTAGCCATTATCTTGGGTGGGCTGAACAACGTGTTCCGTTTCTTACTCTTTAATATTGTTTTTTGATTATGTTAGAAGATAAAGAGAGCGAGTCGGAAAAGAATTGGTATGTTTTGCATACTTATTCCGGCCATGAAAATAAAGTAGTTGAGAATTTAAAGCATAGGGTCAAGAGCTTGGGACTGGAAGACCATGTTTTTAATATTCTCGTTCCGCGTGAAAAAAGGGTTCAAATTAAAAAAGGGGAGCGTCAGGTGACGGATGAAAAAATGTATCCAGGTTATGTTTTAGTAGAGATGATAGTGAACGATCGGTCTTGGTATGTTGTTCGTAATACTCCTGGAGTAACTGGTTTTCTCGGAACAGGAGCAACGCCAGTAGCTGTTTCTTTAGAAGAGTTTAATTTGATTGAAAGCAAGATTAAAGAAGAGGAACCTAGTTTTGATATTGATTTAGAGATTGGCACCTTAGTTGAGATTATGGATAGCACCTTTAAGGGTTTTTCGGGGAAGGTTTCAGAGATCGATCCCGAAAAAGGGAAAGTCCGAGTAATGATTGATGTCTTCGGCCGAGAGACACCGGTAGAAGTTGATACATTGCAAGTGAAAAAGATTTAATATGAAAAAAATAAATAAAATTTTAAAGCTTCATATTCCTGCTGGAAAAGCGACGCCAGCTCCACCGTTAGGACCATCTTTAGCCGAGCAAGGCGTTAATATTGTTGAATTTTGTCAAAAATTCAATGATCTTACAAAGGATAAAGGAAGCTATACTATCCCGATAAAGATTACTGTTTATGAGGATAGAACTTATAATATTGATTTGGGTGAACCTTTAACGGTTGAATTGTTGAAAGAAATTTCAGGCATAGAGAAGGGCTCGGGAGAACCAAATCGAAAAAAATCAGCAAAAATAAGCAAAGATCAGTTACGCAAAGTTGCCGAAAGAAAAATGAAAGATCTGAATGCCAATGACCCAGATGCTGCCATGAAAATTATTTCAGGGACAGCTAAGTCAATGGGCATAGAAGTGAATTAAGGCGCTTTACTTATTAACCAAAAGAGTTAAAATATCTGATAGTGGTTACTCTCTGATTGAGAGAATTTGAAAAGGTCGGCCACTGTTAATCGAAGAATAGTGAATTATGGCTGAAGAACAAGACGAAAAGTTTCTTGATTTCCTAGTTAAATCCATCGTTGACCATCCTGATGATGTTAGAATCTCCCGTAAGGTTGATGAAATGGGCGTTCTTCTTTCTCTGAGAGTTCATCCAGAAGACATGGGCCAAGTAATTGGTCGAAGTGGAGCGACTGCTCGAGCTATCCGAGCCCTGCTTCGGATTGTTGGCTTGAAGAGCCGAGCCCGAGTTAGCCTAGAGATTGAAGAACCAGAAGGTGGTCGAGGTCCGCGTCAGGCGGAAGCGGCTCCTTCAAATTCAGCTCCAGAAGGGTCTGAATCGGAAGTCGAGAAAGCTATTGATGATTTGGGCGAAATCGATCTTTAATTGCCTAATCATTTTAAAAGACAGCGCTATTCTTCGAGATTAGCGCTGTTTTTGAATCAATGAGATTTGATATTTTAACATTATTTCCAAAAGGAATAACTCCTTATTTTGATCAAGGTTTATTAAATCGAGCTCAAAAGAAGGGTTTATTGGAAATTAATATTCATGATTTACGCGACTGGTCTGATGATCGCCATCGTACAGTTGATGATAAACCGTATGGAGGAGGGAACGGCATGGTTCTTAAGGTTGGACCAATTTATCGAGCGGTTAAGGAATTAAAGGGTAGAAAAAGAAAAACAAAAACGATTCTTTTAACTCCTCGTGGGCGAGAGTTTAATCAAAAGATAGCAGAAGAGTATTCAAAACTGAATCAATTAATCATAATTTCTGGTCGATATGAAGGCGTTGACGAGAGAGTGGCTGAATATATTGCCGATGACCAAATATCAACAGGTCCATATGTTTTAATGAGCGGAGATTTACCTGCTATGACTATTATTGAAGTAATTGCTAGGCTTAAGACAGGAGTAGTCGGAGATCAAGAATGGTTAATGGAAAGGACAAGTCGTGGAGGTTTCTGGGAGGGGCCACAATATACGAGACCAGAGATTTTTAATCCAAATAAAAAAGAGAGATGGATTGTTCCAAAGTGCTTAATTGAGGGAAATCATAGGGTAATTTCTGATTGGAGAGAAGAGCGTGGCCGCATAATTGAAAGCAGTTAAAACTATGTTAGAATGGGCCATATGGGTCGGTACCAAAGTGGTCAAATGGGGCAGACTGTAAATCTGCTGGCATCGCCTTCGGGGGTTCAAATCCCTCCCGGCCCACTGCTTACGCCCGGATAGCTCAGTTGGCAGAGCACATCCATGGTAAGGATGGGGTCAGCGGTTCGAATCCGCTTCCGGGCTCAATTTTGAAGGAAAATTATTGATTACGGAGATTTTCAATAAGAAGCTAGTTATTTAATTTTTAAAATGGGCCCGTAGTTCAACTGGTAGAATGTTGGTCTCCAAAACCAAAGGTTCCAGGTTCGAGTCCTGGCGGGCCTGCTAGGAAAATGGCTTATCAAGATTTAATTATTTTATGTCTTTATTCCTTGCCGGAGTCATCAAGTAGTTGTGCCTTTGATGATTTGATGGCAGAGTGCTTTAGAGAATTCCCTGATAAGTTTTCTTTTGTTAAATATAGCCAATGGCCAGACGCTCGAAAACTAGATCGAGCCCTACGTGGCTTAAGAGCAGAGGATCAAATAAAGGGGAATCCTAATATTGGATTTTCTCTAACCCGAAAAGGGGTCAAAAAAGCCCAGCAATTAAATAAATTATTCCGTCAAGAAAAATTATTTTAAACTCAAATATGTTTGAACAATTAAAAGATCTTAAAAAAGCTCAAGCAATGCAGAGGGCTTTTGCCGAGGAAAAGCACACTGTTGAAAAGCAGGGGATTTCAGTAACAGTTAATGGTAATTTTCGAATAGAAAAAATCACAATTAATTCTTCACTCGAACAAGACGTAGCCATTGTTTTAAAAGATTTGGTTAACCAAGCCTTTCAGGAAATTCAACAAAAGTTGGCTAGACACATCTTACGATAAAGATTTTTTCAAAATGGGGAGGGAAGAATATCAGATTCTTTTGACAAAGGATAGTGCACTTCGAATTTTTTAGTGAGAGAGGCTGAGTAGCCACTACTATCGACAACAGTTAATATTGCGCTGATATAGCCCTTATTTTTAAAAGATATCTTCGGGTTTTTCGAATAAGAATTAGTAATAGTTTCATTGTTCGTTCGATCTAAAAAGTGCCAGTGATAAGAAACAATGCTCGAATTGCCGTAAGCAATTGATTGATCAACGAAAAGAATTTCTAGTTGAGCATGAATGGGCTTTGGGGCCCATTCGAATTCAACCGATGGATAGGGGTGCTTTAGAGTGATAAATGAAGAGACATCACTCCATTCTGACCACAATTGATGACCATCCTGAACCCTTACTCTCCAATAATAGCGAGTATGCCAGGACAAAGAATTAGCCGGAATGCCGTATGAATTGATTGAAGAATGAATAGGATTAGTCTCAATAATTGGATCGGAGAAATCAGGGTGACTATCAAGAAGTATTTGGTAAGCAATTTGAGGATGATTATTCGGGCTGGAATAAGCCCAACTTAAGATAGGTTGCAAGGGTGCATTCACATAGTCATAATCTTCTTTGGTCTCTTGAATGATGGGTTCGCGTAAAATATATCCTTCTTGATAAGAAATATTCCAATGCCAATGACTCGAATCATGCATTCCACTATATACTACATAAAATCGAACCGGGCCAGAAAAGGGTAGGTTTTCTGGGATTAAAAACGATTGATCATATTCAGTAGCATATGGCTTAGAAGTTAAAATTCCATCATTTGGATATATTTCTCCTAATTTGTGGATTTGATAAATAGACTTTGAGTCGAGTGAATATAGTGATAAGTTTTTCACTTGATCGCACCAAAGTGCATCTTTGATTTCTGATAGAGAATGGTTTAGGCTGCTAGCACCATAGGCATATTGACATCCTTCGAGGCAGGGGCAGCCAATCTCTTTTGTGCAATGATCTTCTGATTCCCCACAACAATCGGCAATAGGGATGTCTTTGTCTTCGGTTATGTAAAAACTTATTTTATTATAAGAAAGAGAACTGTTTGATTGAGTAATTGAAAAACGTCCAATAAAACGAATATCTTCTCCGGGCAAATAGGCAACTTTATCGGATGACGGAGGGGCGGGACTAACGAACTGCAGGTAGGTGTCACAACAGCCATTTGTTACTTCAGTGGCTGCTTCTGTCGATCCAATCGATATGATTAAAAAGAATAATATGCTCAGGCAAAAGATAAGAGATTTGATTTTTTTATTCTTGTCTTTTTTTTCTTTGACGGAGCTGTAGTAAAAAGCAAGCGCAAGCAATGAGATAAAAATAGCAATCAAGAACAATAATTCTTCTTGGTAATTTTGCCACCATTTTTTAATTATTTGGCTTGCTTGAGAAGAAGAACTGCGAGGATGAATAGCATATTCATCAAGCGTTGTGTTACCAGAAGAAACAATAACAGAAATTAGCGGATTTACGGCCTCTTCTTGAACCGGAATAATTAATGTCAGCTCTTGTCCGCCTATTAAATCAATATTAGACTCCTGAGCTTGCCCGATGATTTTATCATTAATATCGTATAAGATTGTGCGGACACTTCCTTGTTGCAGAGGAATATTGTAATCAGCTGATCCAGCCAATTGGATTTTAACAGTTGCTTCATCGTGACGACGGTAAAGATCTTGGTCTGTAAGAATAGAGATAATTCTGGCGCTACGCCCAGAAACTATCCAGCGATAAAGCGCTATGTTGGAAATGGGCTGATTTGTCTCAAGATTATATATCAACATCTCGGCCAAATATGCTCCGGGTTGAGTAATGTTTGGTAAAGGCAGGGTGTGAGTTTTAGCCTCTTCCGGCAAGAGAACAATTGGCTCGTGTATTATTTCTTCAACAAATGAACCCAAGCTATAATAATGAATGCGGATAACTGGGCGAACAGATATTTCTCGATTATATTGATTATGGGTATCGAAAAATACTTGAGGACTTTCATCTATTTGATAGACTGGTCCGCTTCCGGGGAAAACATTTTCTCCGTTGATAAGAAAACCATAATTATCGAGTGGAATAAATTCCTTTGAGTTATTGACTTGGATTGTTTCATCGATCCAAGACAATTCTTCTCCACGACTATTAATAATCTGTATCCGTAAAATTAAATGACCGTTAGGTGTGTGTGCTGGAATAGTATAAGAAAAACCTTGATTAGTCTCTGATTTTCCAGGAATGGCAAAAATTTCATGTGTATCCTGGAATGATATTAATCTATTTGAATCAATTAACTCTACCCTTATTTTTAAATCAGGAATAATTAATTCTTCTTGACTCTGAATTTGGATAGATCCAGAAATCCTATCTCCTGGAGATAAGATTTTTTCCAAATCATAATTTAGCTCTAAATCAGTTAAATAAAGTTGTGGAGCAATTAATCCTTCTCCTGGTAAGGGGAAGGCTAAAAGAAAGAGAGCTAGGCTAGGAAATATTAAAGATAAAGACAATTTCATTTTATAGAAGAATCTATTCTATTTTATCTGTAAAAAGAAGATAAAACAACTGCTTGATTTATCTTATTTGGCATTGTAAGCTATTTAAGCCATGAAGACGTTTTTTATAAATATTGCTGATATCATAATAACAGTTTTGAGCGCTATTTTGGTTTTGACAATTCTTTATATTGGATTTTTATTTTTTTTCAATCCTAGTCTATGAATAGAGGAGAAGCCATCAATTTGTTGAAAGAAAATTTAAGGAATGAACACCTGATTAAGCATAGCTTGGCGGTGGAAGCTGCAATGATAGCGCTGGCTCGGCATTTTGGAGAAGATTCCGAAAAATGGGGATTGACCGGATTGCTTCACGATATCGATTATGAGCAAACAAAACAAAATCCAGAAGAGCATTCTTTAATTGGAGCAAAAATGCTAGAAGAAAAAGGAGTGAGTGGTGATATTGTCGAGGCGGTCAAAACACATAATCAATTACATGGAATAGAGCCAGAGAGTTTGATGGCCCGAAGTTTATTTTGTGCCGATCCTTTGACGGGGTTAATCGTCGCAAGCGTATTAGTTTTACCCGATTCTAAAATTAAAAATTTAACAATTAATTCTCTTGAAAAAAGATTTAAAGAAAAATCTTTTGCTCGAAGTGCTGATAGAGAAATAATTAGTAGATGCCAAGATTATCTAGAATTAGAATTGGAAGATTTTATGAAAATTGTTCTGAATGGAATGCAGTCAATCAGCGACTCTCTCGGTCTTTAAAAATTGATTTTATGTTATTTCGACCGAAAACTGACATTATTTGTAAAAGTTGGCAGAAGGTAAAAAGGATAGATTTTGTTCCCGAAGTTCAACAAACCAAAGCTCATATTGATCAAGCCCTCCCAATTGGGTGCGGACAGACAATCTCTCAGCCATCAGTGGTGGCGTTCATGATGGAATTGCTGCAACCTTGTTTGGGCGGACATTATTTAGATGTCGGATCTGGTTCGGGCTGGACGACGGCCTTGTTGTCTGACATGGTTGGAGAGGATGGAAAAGTTTGGGCTATGGAAATAAATCCAGAGCTAAAATCTTTTGGAGAAAATAATGTTAGCCGCTATAATTTTATTGAAAAGGGAATTGCTCATTTTATTGTTGGTGACGGCTGGGAAGGACTTCCAGAGCAAGCTCCCTTCGACGGGATATTGGTTTCAGCTAGCGCCTCAAAAATGCCAGAAAAATTGATGGAACAATTAAAAATCGGCGGGAGAATGGTTATCCCGATTGAAGAAAGCATTTGGTTGGTTGTTAGAAAAGGAACTCAAAAGTATTTAGAAAAAGAATTTCCAGGATTTATATTTGTTCCACTTTTATAAGATCATGTTTGAAAAAGGAGGATTTAAAACAACTTTATTGTTAATTTTAATGGGACCAATGATATTCCTTGGTTCAGCTTATTTTTTGATTCAAAGTTTTATATTTCAGCCATTAAACCAGGCGGGGGAGGAGGTGTTTTTTGAAATCATAACAGGGGAGGGGGCCGTTTCAATTTCCCAGCGTCTAGAAGAAGAAGGAATTATCAAGAATGCCTATGCTTTTTTCGCTTATAATATTTTCCTTAATCAATACAACCAAATAAAAGCTGGTCGGTATCTCCTTTCTCCCAGCATGACAGTTATTGAAATATCAAAAAAAATAATTAAGGGGGATTCCTTGCCAGAAATTAAGATTACTTTTCCTGAGGGTTGGAACTTAAAACAATGGCAAGAAAGAACAGTGGAATATTTTCCGGAAATTAATCTGTTAGATTATCGAGTTGAGCAGTTTAAAGATGATTTTGAATTTTTAGAAGATGCTCCTCCCGGTTCAACGCTCGAGGGATATCTTTATCCAGATACTTATTACTTTAACTATCAAACAGAAGCTGATGAGGTAGTGAGGACATTTTTGATTAATTTTGATAATCGCTTGAGCGATTTAATTGAACAAGCTTCTGTCCAAAAATTAAATTGGCATGATCTAGTTATTGTTGCGAGCTTATTAGAAAAAGAGATCCAGAGCGACGAGGATCGAAGGCTAGTAGCCGGGTTAATTAATAATCGGTTGGCGATAGGAATGCCTCTGCAAATAGATGCAACTATTACTTATTTGACGGGAAAGGCGAATGTTAAAGTTACGAAGAGCGAAACAGAAATAAATTCTCTTTACAACACATATCTTTATGTGGGACTTCCGGCCGGGCCAATATGTCATCCCGGCCGAGCGAGTATCGAAGCCAGTTTATCTCCAGAAGAAAACAATTATCTTTATTACCTTTCAACACCAAACGGAGAAACAATTTTTAGTCGAACTTTAACAGAGCATAATCAAGCTAAGGCTCAATATTTAAAATAATGAAGGTTGCTATAGTCATTGCTTTTAAAAATTTTAAAGACGAAGAGTATTTTCGAACCAGAGAGGTCATCGAAGAGGCTGGTCACGAAATTGAGACAATAAGCATTCAAAATGGATTTGCCTTGGGGGTTGATGGGGGACAGATTAAGGTAGATAAATTAATTGGCGAATTGAACATTTCAAGCTGCGACGGATTAATATTTATTGGCGGACCGGGAGCGCTTGGACAGCTTGACAACGAAGGATCGTATAATCTGATTGGGCAATCATTAAAGAGATCAAATTTTGTTCTTGGTGCTATTTGTATTGCTCCGATAATATTTGCTCATGCTGATTGTTTCGCTGGCTATAAAATGACAGTCTGGTCGGAGCCACTACGAAAATGGTCAATTAAAGAATTAGAAAATGCCAGAATTATCTATTCTAATGATTCAGTGGTTTGCGATAAACAAGTGATCACGGCCAACGGACCAGCGGCGGCAGTTGTTTTTGCAAAACAGATTGTTGTCGAACTTGACAAATTAAGTAGATAAAGTAAACTCAGGTCATTCCCACAGACAGCAGGTACTTCACGGGTAAAACCTGCCGAGGGCGAGTGTATTTAGCTGTGGGATGCCACAGTTTTTTTAATTCTATGCCTTTAAATATTCAACAAAAAAAAGAAATTATTTCTGATCTACGTCAGAAATTAAGTGAACAAAAGGGAATAATGCTAGTTGATTTTAGCGGAGTTCCGGCCGATGAGGCAACAATTCTTAGAAGCGAATTGCGCGCCCAAAATTGCTTGCTTAAAGCTGTTAAAAAGAGCCTTTTTCAGCGAGCTATGACGGAAGAGAAAATGGATATCAATGTTGGCTTAGCTGGTTCAGTTTCATTAGTTTTCGGTTTTGACGACTTGATTACACCAGCTAAATTGGTATATCAATTTAGTCAAAAGCATGATCAGCTCAAAATAGTGGGTGGGATTTGGGACAATGAATTGAAAGATTCATCATCAGTAGTTGCTCTAGCTAAACTTCCATCTTACGAACAAGCAATGACTCAATTTGTTTGGCTACTGAATAGTCCGACGACTGGTTTGGTCAATGTTATGCAGGGAGTAATAAGAAATTTCATGACAACATTGTCTGAAATTCAAAATAAAAAATAATTAATAATTAAAAATTAAAATTATGAGCGAAGAAAAAGTTCAAGCAACAGAATCTAATTCCGAAGAAGTGGCGGTTCCTAAGAAATTTCAATCTCTGGTTTCAGAAATTGAAAAAATGAGCGTTATAGACTTATCGGAATTAGTTAAGATATTAGAGGAAAAGTTTGGTGTTTCAGCCGCTGCTCCCATGATGGCCATGGCTCCAGCCGCCGGTGGGGACGCCGGTGAATCAGCTCCCGAGAAAAGTTCTTTTGATATTATTTTAGCTAGCATCGGAGAACAAAAAATTGAAGTCATTAAAGTTATCCGGGATGTTACTGGCCTAGGATTGAAAGAGGCCAAAGATCTAGTTGATCAAGCCGAAAAAGCTCCTCAAAAAGTTAAAGAAGGGGCCAAGAAGGAAGAGGCCGAAGAGATTAAGCAGAAATTAGAAACAGCTGGGGCAAAAGTAGAATTGCAATAATCAAAAATATTTAAGCAAAAGAGTCGAGGGCTGCCTCGGCTTTTTTGCTTTTATAAACCAGAAAGGAGTGATAAAATTAGAATGATCACTTCGGGCATATAGCTCAGTGGTAGAGCGCACGGTTCACATCCGTGAGGCCTGTGGTCCGATCCCACATATGCCCACCGAATCAATATAAAATCATGTCATTTGTGAAAATTAAAAAAACGGGAGAAAGGAATTTATTAATATGGTGGTTATCTTGGTATTTTTGGAAAATGCCAGGAGATCTGTTAAAAATAATAAAAAATTTCCTTAAATTCGGTCTCAATTATTTTTCTATTCCGACTCTCATGAAAACACTCTTTGCTCCGTGGAGGCAATATCGGAGCAAATATCCAAGAGGTTTTGATTTCAAAGAATATGCTAGTGTTTTTTTTGGTAATTTACTTTCTCGTATTCTAGGATTCATTGCCAGAATATTTTTAATAGTAATTGCCCTAGTCTTTGAAGGACTAATATTGATTTCAGGGATATTTATTTTCCTGGGATGGTTCTTGGTTGTTCCGACAGCCATCATTTTAATTATTTGGGGAATCAAATGGATAATCAAAATTTGAGTAAGACATATTTCGCTCCGGAGCAAGCATTTGTATTTAAAATGGCTCGATCTTTTGGGGTTAAGTTTTTGTCAGGTGGTCGTATCTTGGGCTTAATATGTTTAACTTTGGCAATGTTGTTAGGGGTGTTCGGGTTTTTTGCGGACAATTTTAACGTATCTCAGGAACTATTGTTTGGTCTAGCCCTTATAATAGTTGGCTTGGGCTTGCTTTTCTTGATAGCTCGACTTTTTTTCATTTTAAATATTGTTAGATGGCAAAAAAAAGAAAAACTCTCTGAAGTTGTTTTTTCGGGAGGCAACCTCGCCGATTTCTTTGATTTTGAAACAGCCTTAAGTTTGAATTCTTTATTTCGAGAAAAAATCATCAATCCTCTTCAGTTAAGTCGTATTTTGATTAAAAAAGTTCCAGGATCTGAATTTATTTTATCTCGCTTGGGGATCCATCCATCAGTCCTTGAAAAACAAATTGAAATGGAGATAGAGAAAAATATCTGGACTGCTCAAGAGATATCAATCGACGACGTTGTTGCAACGGCTGCTAGCCGAGCATTGGACCGAAAAAGTGAATTTATTACCAGTCATGATTTATTTTGGGCTTCTTGGAAAATGAATGCTTTTTTAGATGAAATTTTAATTGATCAGGAATTAACCATCGAAGATGTCGATAATGTTTTAGAATGGCAGAAGCGCTTAAGGGGAAAGGTTGAAAAAGCCAAGCGTTTTTGGGATTATGATAACTTAATGCAAAAGGGGAGCATGGCTAGCCACTGGGCGGCTGCCTATACTTTGACGATAGATACTTATTCGCGTGACATCACGAGCTCATCAAAGGAAAGAGGGTCTCGCTTCGAGGCATTCGGACACGAAACTGAATTAGAACAAATTGAGAATATCCTAGCCGGTTCAGGGCATAATAATGTTCTTTTGGTGGGGCAACCAGGAAGTGGGCGAATGGAATTGGTGGAAGCTTTGGCAGCTAAGAGTTTCTGGAACGCATCCTTGCCTAGTTTAAATAGCAAGAGAGTGATGGAATTAGACTTATCAACTATTATTGCTCGAGCCCCTTCGATGGAAGAGGTTGAGGCGATCTTGGATGATTGTTTCCAAGAAGCGATAGCTATGAGTAATGTTATTTTGGTGATTCGCGATTTAGAAAATTTTCTAACGATCACTAAAATAGGGGCAATCGATATTTCGGGATTGCTTTCAAAGTATTTAGGGTCACCTCGTTTTCAATTAATTGCTATTACTTCTTATGTCGGTTTGCATAAAGATATTCAGAAAATGCCGGCCTTATTAAACCTGTTTAATAAGGTTGAAATATCTCCGCCTTCTCCTCATCAATCATTGCGCATATTAGAATACTCGGTTTCTGATTTTGAACAACGCTATGGAAAATTCATCCCTTATTTAACTTTAAAGAGAGTGATTGAGAGAAGTGCGCGTTATTTGCAGGAAAAACCTTTTCCTCAAAAAGCACTTGATCTCTTAGATGAGGTTATGGTCTATGCCTCACGGCAATCAAAGGTTAATTACGTTGACTCATCTTTAGTCGATCAGGTTATCTCCAGAAAGGCTGAAGTTCCAATTGGCCGAATCCAGTCTTCGGAGAAAGAAATGTTACTTAATCTGGAGGACTTGATCCATGAAAGAATTATTAATCAAGAGGAAGCAGTTCGAGAGGTGTCATCTGCCTTGCGTCGAGCGCGAGCAGAGATAACTACTAAGCGTCTAAAGCCAATGGGGTCATTTCTTTTTCTTGGACCAACTGGGGTGGGCAAGACAGAAACGGCGAAAGCACTGGCTAGTATTTATTTTGGATCAGAAGAAAAAATGGTTAGGATCGATATGTCTGAATTTCAAGATGCTCGAGATATATACCGTTTAATAGGGGGAGAGAATAATTCAGGATTATTAACGGCTCAAATTAGAGAAAATCCTTTTTCTCTCTTATTGATTGATGAGATAGAGAAGGCTCATCCTGATATTCTTAATTTATTTTTAACAATTCTTGACGAAGGATATATTACGGACGGATTTGGGCAGAAGGTTACTTTTTCGGATAATATAATTATTGCTACTTCTAATGCCGGGGCGGAAATTATTCGTCGTGATATAGAAGAAGACATGGCTTTAAATTTGATCAAAGACGAACTTCTTGATTATTTGATGAGAGAGAAATATTTCCGTCCAGAACTAATTAATCGGTTTACAGCGGCAGTAGTTTTCAAAACTTTATCGCCAGAGCATCTTTTGAGCATTGCCCAATTAATGTTTAAGCGGCTAGCAAAATCATTGGCTGAAAAAGGCATTATCTGGGAAACTGATCAAGCCTTGGCCCAGAAAATAGTAGACCTTAGCTACCGCCCAGCTTTTGGAGCTCGAGAGATGGAGAGAGTGATCAACGATCGAATTGCTAATTCTCTAGCCCAGGCGATTCTCGAAGAAAAAATTAAAAGGGGCGACAGGGTTAAGGTTGACACAGAAGATTTCTGTGTTAAAGTAATTGGAGTATGAAAAAGTGGCAAATATTAAACCGGACAGTAATATATTACCTTCTGGTTTTGATTTTTTTACGCTTAGCCTTTGGTCCCTTTGCTTGGTATTTTTCACGGAGCATATTTTTTGCTGACGTCACAAGCGATGTTTTATTGGATTTAGTGAACAGTACTCGGGAAGACGAAAGATTGTCGCCCTTAAAGATAAGTGATCAATTGAATTTAGCTGCTTATCAAAAGGCACGAGACATGATCGATAATCAATATTTTGCTCATTATAGCCCAGGGGGGATTAGTCCTTGGTGTTGGTTTTCTCAAGTTGGCTATCAATATTATTATGCTGGGGAAAATCTAGCAATTCATTTTTTTGATTCAGCAGAAGTACATGAGGCCTGGATGAGTTCTAGCTCACATCGAGCTAATATACTTAATCCTAATTATCAAGAGATGGGCTTAGCTGTTGTTACGGGTTATTTTGAGGGGCAAGAGACGGCCATAGTTGTCCAGCTTTTCGGAACGCCTCGCCAGTTAACTGAATATCAACCGTCAAATGAACCAGCTCAAGTAATCGAAATTCAAGAAATATTATCAGAGCCGGAAATTGTTGTAGAACAAATTCCAGTGGAGATAGTAGCGATAGTCGATCAAGAATCTTTACCCGAAGAAGATGCAATCGTCGATTATCCAGAAGAAGAATCGCCAATAGAGTTACCCGAAAAAGATTTAGTTGAATTAAATTTAGCGCCAGAAACAAATTTCCCAGATGGTGAGTTAAGGTTGCTTGGGTCTTCTTCGGTAGCAACGACTGAATTGCTTGATAACAATTGGATTAAATTATTCAAATTTATTTCTCGTAATTATGAACAAACAATGCAACAACTTTTCTTCTATGGAATTATTTTAATTTCTTTGTATTTTGGAATTTCGATTATTAAAGAACCAACGACGGATGCTATTAAAGTTTGCGGCCAAACAACTCTTTGGGTTTTGTTAGTTTTATTTTTGTCTTTTTTTACAAAGGATTTTATTTTACGCTGGATATCAAGCCAGATCATAATCGGTTAAATCTATGAAAAAACAGTGGTTATATTTTGTTTTGCCTTTTTTCTTGATTTTTGTTTTTTCTTTCTTGACTATTAATTGGTCTCGCATCAGTTGGATTTTTGATTGGCGAGTGATCGGCCGAATTAGTGAAGAAGTTTTTATTCCATCAGAAAAAGAAGAATTTGGTGAAAATGCCTTAGGGCAAGAAAATCATCTCGTCATTTCAACCCTTGATATTGAGGTTCCTCTACGAACGCCAGAGACAAGTGATGATGCTCTCTTAATATCAGAATTAGATTTAGGGGTAGTTCATTATCCTAATTCAGCTAAGCCTGGAGAACAAGGGAAGGCAGTAATCTTGGGGCACAGCGCCCCAGAAGGTTATCCGGATATTAAATTTGATCGTGTTTTTAGTCAGCTCGGGGATTTAAAAAAAGGAGACGAAGTGAATGTTTATTATAATGAACGCTTGTTTATCTATATTGTAGATGAAGTAAAGACAATGACTATTGAAGAATATAATCAATACCTTCTTCAACCAACTCAAGAATATCTTTTAATAATTTCAACTTGCTATCCACCAGGGAAAAACTGGCAAAGATGGGTAGCTACTTCTTTCCTCTTGACAGAATAATCATAGGGTGGTATTATCTGATTATCCTGATCTTGAAAAC
>CAYZEC010000023.1:0-3046 GCA_964477715.1 uncultured Candidatus Saccharibacteria bacterium
CATATTGTTCGGGGGGTAGAGTGGATTTCCTCGACTCCGAAACATCTATTTTTGTATCAATCTTTGGGCTGGCCGGTACCCGAGATTATGCATTTGCCTCTGATTTTGGGCCCTGATAAAACCAAGCTGTCCAAAAGACATGGGGTCAAATCTATTCTGGACTATAAAGATGAGGGTTATTTGAAAGAGGCCCTGATTAATTTTATGGTTTATCTTGGTTGGTCTTATCAAGACAATTCTCAACTTCTCTCTTTAGAGGATTTGGTAAAAGCTTTTGATTATAAGAAAATTCAAAAACAAAATGCCGTTTTTGATATTAAGAAACTGGATTGGTTTAATGGTCAATACATTAGAATGAAGAGTGATAAAGAATTGACCAAACTAATAAAGCCCTTTGCCCCCAAGGGAACAAAAGAAAATTTGCTAATAAAGGTTGTTCCTTTGGTTAGGGATCGGCTAACTAAGCTATCTGATTTTAAAGATTTAGCCGGTTTCTTTTTTGAAACCCCGAAAGTAACGAAAACTCTTTTAGAAGAGAAAGTCAAGGGCGATTATAAGCGCTATTTGAAAAAAGCGGCTAGTGCTCTACAATCTATTAAAGACTGGAAAGAAGAAGAGATTACTCCAAGGTTAATGAATTTAATTCAAGAAAACGGCTGGCCAACGGGCGATTTTTTCATGAGTTTGCGAGTTGTCGTTGCCGGTTCTGCCTACACTCCACCAATTAATGAGTCAATGACAATTTTGGGTAAGGAAAAAACCCTGGAAAGGATAAAGAAGTTACTTTGATTTGTCTAAAGATTCTTTTTGTAAATCTTCTTACCCTGATTTTAAAAAAGATGAAAATTTAGCAGAATTAATTGATTTAGTTTTGGGTGACGGGAACCTGTATCAACACGAAAGAACAGAAAGGTTGCTAATTGCCTTTAATAGCAAGTATCCTAAAATTATTGAAAGGGGCCGAAAATTAATATTCGCCCATTTTGGAAAAAAACCGGCCATTTTTTATAATAAAACCAAAACCTGCACAAAACTATCTCTTTACGAGAAGAAAATAGGCATTCGTTTGGGTATTCCTGTTGGAAACAAGAGAAGATTTAATTTATATTTTCCGAGTTGGATTTGGGATTCTAAAGAAACAATTTTATCTTGCTTGTTAGGGTTATATAATGCTGAAGGGTCGTTATCTGTCTATCGTCCCAGTAGAGCTTATATTATGTCTTTTTCAAATAACAATAAAACTCTATTGGAGGATGTTTTTAGAGCGTTAAAAATGTTAAAATACAACCCAAATCTTAGAACCAATAAGGTAAATCTTAGAAGAAGAAAAGAAATCTTAGGATTTTGTCAGCAAATAAGGTTTTTTCATTATCGAGGATCTAATTATTGCCGGGTGGAGTAATGGTAGTCTCATCGCGCTCTGAACGCGAAGATCTAGGTTCGAGTCCTAGCCCGGCAGCACGACTGTGCACCCATGTGACCGTGCCCTTGTGATTCAGCCTCTTAAAAGATCCCTAATTACTAAATTATTACCTTCGGGTGAGAATTTTTTATTTTCCTAAGAAAGGTGGAATTGCTCAACCTCAGCCTTAATATTCAGGAGTTTTATTAAAACCATCCAAAGAAGAAGCGATGTATTGATTGCGGATATACATTGATTTTCCAAGAGCTTTTACTAAATCTCTTTTTTCCTGAATAGTTCCGTTATAAAGGATGTGTCTGGCAAAATTCACTACATCTAGGGGCGTGTTATTGGGGTCAATATCTTGCTCGTAGAGAATTTCCTCTCTGATTTTCAAGTATGACCTTACACTTATTTTTAATTCATCAGTCAGTTTTAGAAATTTAGGGTGAGCGATATTCATAAAGTTAACGTATCTTAAAATCTGCTTGATTAATTTTTCTTCACTGATATACGGTTCTGGACAGCGGTTGAGCTGTCGGGCACAATGATAATAAACGTGTCGTCTAGGTTCTGCCCACTTTCTTTTTCGAAACCGCTCTTCTCCAATAATATTGCCTTTACAGCTGCCGCATTTAAAAAGCCCTTTAAAGATAATCTTTTTCCCGCCCCATTTTGATTTTGGGCAGGTAACTAATTGCTTTTGAACTTTGTCAAATAATTCTTGGCTAATTAAAGGTTTGTGCTTCCCCTGATACCATTGACCTCCCTTGATTGGGTATTTAAATCTGCCGGTATAAAAAGGGTTTTTTAACATCAAATATATTTGACTTAAGGCAACACTTTTTCCCTGACGGCTTGTAAATCCGACGCCATCGAGCCATCTTTTTATGGTCCTGCCGCTATCTCCATTTTTAGCAACCCTGTCAAACATCTCCCTAATGATCGGCCCTCTTTCGGGATCAATCACAATATCTTTTACTCCGCCAAAGGCACGGTTAAAATAACCCAGCGGAGCCACTCCCGGTCTCCAACCCTGCTCACATTTTGCCCTGATACCTCTTTTAACATTAATTCCTTTTTGGTCATTCTCGAGCTTGGCTTGTGAGCAAAGAATCATCAGAAGAAATTTCTCATTTGGGTTGTTAGAAAAAATCTGGGAATAAGTTCTTATCTGTAACAGTTTTTCCTGATCCATCAAGTCTACCAGCACCCCTAAGTCTCCGGCGTTTCTGCTTAATCTGTCCGGCGCCCACGTTAATATCCCGGTAAATTGTCTGCTTCGAATATCGTTCAAAAGTTGCGCAAAAACAGGTCTTTGGCCCGATTCTTTGGCCGAATGACTTTCTTTGTAAATGTCTTTAATAAAGAGATTGTTTTTGTGGGCAAGATCGCTCATTTCTTTAATTTGGGAGTCAATTGACATTGCTTGTCGTTCGTCAGACTCAGAAGATTTCCTAGCATATAGGCAATAATCAACGGGTTGTTGTGTTTCGGCCTGTAAATCGGTCATTCCTGGGGGGGAGGATACCGGAAAACTATCCAAAGTCCAGCCCCAGAAGTAGTGGTCTAGAAAAAGGTTTTAATCGAGGTTTTCAAAACTCTGGCGATTTTTTCAACAATCTCCAGTGAAGGGACATTTCT
>CAYZEC010000024.1:0-19679 GCA_964477715.1 uncultured Candidatus Saccharibacteria bacterium
TCATTAAGTATCTTTTTTGCATTTAAAACTGCCTGCTCTTGATATTCTAATTTTTTAAAGCCAGAAGGAATATACTTATAAAAAATCTCTTCTGTTTGGCCTAAATCATCTTTAAAGTACTCATATAAAAACTTTAAATAAAGCTGATAAGGTGTTACTGAGTTATTAAGCCAAGTTTTCATTTGAATCGACTCTATATATTTGTCTTTAATATCCACCGCATCTTCCCAAAGCTCATTAAACTTATTTTTAGCAAAGTCATAATCGGCTTTTGTTTTTAATTCAACATTAAACTCTAAATTTTTTCTGAGACCAGCTTGAGTAAAATTACTTGATCCGGTAATAACCCTTCCGATATCCCGATCTTCTTTCTTAAAGGTCATTATGTAAAGCTTGGCATGAATGTTCTCGGTGGGATATGCTTTAATCTCAAGTTTCCCATTTTTCAGCCATTCTATAAACTTTAAAACCCCCTCTTCGACACTAATATTGTCTTCTGAAAACTCCATTTCTTCAACAATGGATTTCTCAAATTCTTGCTTTACTTCAGCGTGAGAAAATTGAATTTTTGACTGCCCTTCCGATTCTTTTCGTTCAATAAGTCTCACCACTTCTTTATTCGTGCTAATGCCAACTAAAATTCTAATTTTTTCAGTGTTTTCCAGAGATTTATAAAGTTCATGAAACCCGCTAGTGTAAAAATAACCGACAAGAACATCAAAAAATTCTGTGTCCTTAATGAGGACCTTAAATCTATCAAGAAGAGTCTGATTTCTTTGATTAGTAATAAATGTTAAATCAGAGTTCATTTTTGTTTAATTATTTCTAAGATCTCCTCTTTGCGATAGTGTCTATTATTTTTTTGCACAAGTTTCATGCCTTCCCTGAATCAGTCTTCATTAAAAAATACTCATATTTCCTAGCTTTATTCTACCACAAAAACCCAAGAAGATTTCTCGGGTTTTTAGGCACTTGGATCTGTCCGATAAAAAGTATTCCTGGCGGGGACGATGGGACTCGAACCCACGACCTCATGCTCGACAAGCATGCGCTCTAACCGATTGAGCTACGCCCCCATTCATCTAAGTAGCGGTGGCAGGATTCGAACCCGCGACCCATGGCTTATGATGCCACTGCTCTGCCCCTGAGCTACACCGCCCCTTAAAAAGTGTTGCGGGGGCCCGAATTGCACGGGCGTCTTCAGCTTATGGGACTGATGAGGTACTACTCCTCTACCCCGCTCGTTAAATACGCTGATATTATAGCGGGTTGGGGTAATAAGTCAAGAAAATCAAAAGTATTTGAGCTGTTTCAGCGCTTGATAATATGCCTCAAAAGCTCGACTAGCATCTTTCGGACTAACAACTTGCGAAGCATCAGCCACTATTTTATCCCAAAGATTTTGGGCAAAATATAATTCTTGAAAATCAAATTCTGAGTCAATAATAACCTTTCTTGTTCTTTCTTCAAAACTCCCCTGACCACTTCCGGAGGCATCCAAAACTTCTGCAAATATCTTTCCTGCCGTGACAACTGCTAATTTATGCTCAGAAGCTAAGTCACTTTTCAAAGATTTCTCTAATTCTTTCCATTTTTTCTGATGTTCTTGGCTAGCCGAAAATTCTCCTTTATAATCCTTCCAAAACCTACGACTGCGACTACGTTCATAAAAATACTTCCCCTTTTTCCCAAAGTAAAAAATACCAAAAATAAAATAAAGAGTTAGGAGAATAAAAATTATCCTCAACCACCATAGTTTATTTTGTAAATCTGAAGAAGTTAAATAAGAAAAAAATTCAATTATATTTTTCATATTTTATTTAAGCCACTCTAATTGACTCCCAATCTCAGTTAAAAACTTTTCAGAAAATGCTGGACCGATCAATTGAATCCCGATTGGATGCTTGCCTTCTTGACCGACTGGAACAGAAATAGCTGGTAATCCAGTTAAATTAGCCGAAACTGTTAATAAATCAGATAAATACATCTCTACCGGATCATCAATCTTAGCTCCAATTAAGAAAGGAACGGTCGGTGTTGTTGGGGTTAAAATCAAGTCTACCTGATTTAACGCTTTTTCAAAATCAGCCCGAATTAGCTGTTTCGCTTTTTGAGCTTTTTGATAATAAGCATCATAATGCCCAGCTGATAAAGTATAAGTTCCGAGAACAATTCTTCTCTTTACTTCTTTTCCAAACCCAACGCTTCGTGTTCGAGCATAAATTTCTTTAAGTGAATCGTCTGATTCACCCTTTCCATATCTCAATCCATCATAGCGAGCCAAATTGCTACTAGCTTCAGCTGGAGCAATAACATAATAGATCGCTAAAGAATAATTAATAATTGGTAGATCAATCGAAATTGTTTCGGCTCCTTTCCCTTCAAGATATTTAATACTATTCTTGGTCCAATTAATCATCTCTTTGCTTATCCCCTCCCCTAAACATTGTTTAGGTAAACCAATCTTTAAGCCAGAAAGTTTTGCTTCTTTTTTAAAAGCACCCTCTCGTGAGGTAGCATCCTTCGGATCTTTTCCGCTAATTGCTTGAAACAATAAAAAGCTGTCTTGTGCTGTTTTAGTTAATGGGCCGATTTGATCTAAAGAAGAAGCAAAGGCAATTAAACCATAGCGTGAAACAGCTCCATAAGTTGGCTTCAGCCCGACTAATCCACAAAAAGCAGCCGGTTGACGAACTGATCCTCCGGTATCGCTCCCCAAAGAAGCCAATGCTTCTCCAGCTGCTACAGCTGCTGCTGAACCGCCAGATGATCCTCCCGGGACTCTTTCCAAATCATGAGGATTGCGAGTTATTTGATAGGCTGAATTCTCAGTTGATGACCCCATTGCGAATTCATCTAGGTTTGTCTTTCCTAAAATAATTGCTTGTTGATTTTTTAAACGATCTATAACTGTTGCATTATAGGGGGCGATGTAATTCTTTAAAATATTGGCAGCCGCTGAACAACGCTTTCCTCGTACCAAGATATTATCTTTAATAGCCAAAGGAATGCCGGCTAAAGGAGAAATTTCCTGATTTTGCCCTAAAGCCTTATCAACTAAATCGGCTTGCTCGAGAGAATCTTCTTTAAAAACATCTAAAAAAGCGCCAATCTCTTTATCTCTTTGATCAATTTTTTCCAAAAAAGCTTTTGTCAAAGAAACTGCCGAAAATTCTTTCGCCCTTAATCCAGCTGATGCTTCAACAATTGTAAGTTCTGTCAAATCTTTAGTCATTTTTTTCGAAAATAAAAGGAACCTTTAAGAGACGTTCTTGGATTGACGGGAAAGCATCTCGCAAAAGATTCGCATCTGAAAAAGATAATGGTTTATCCGCCCGGAGAAAAGCTTCTGTTTTTATTTCTTCCGCTTTAATACTCTCTAGATTTAATTCTTTTAAACGGTCAATATAATCCAAAATAAGAGCCTCGTCTTGGCCGATTTGCTCAGCTTCTTCAGCACTTAGAGATAAGCGCACTAAATCAGCAAGTTTATTTATTTCTTCTTTATTGATCATAAAGTTTCAGCTTGTTGAACACTTTGAATTCTTTGTTCCCATTGAGCTGCCCGATTCAAAACACTTCGAGCATAAGAAGATCCTATATCAACTCCATAATAACGACTAGCGGCATTAAGGTGTCCACGAGTTGTTCCATCAGCGCCCTCATCTCTCAAATAAAGAGCTGCCGCCACAAAGGCGTGTTGTGGTTGCCAAGGATCAGCCAAAGCAATTTTCAATGTTTGCTGAACCTTTGCTCGATAAACCAACCAAGTTGAAGGAATAAACTGAGCTGGACCCATTGCTCCACCCCAACCCCAAGGAACGCCACTGCGATAAGCTTGGATCCAACAAGAAACAGGCGTCTGTTTCCAATCTAAACCAAGCTGCTCTGTAATAGCTGCAAAATCTTTTGTATTTGAGTTTTTCTCCCATGATCGAGCCACCGGATTCATAACCCTAGGGGCCACGGCGCCACTTTTAATATAGACTCCGCTTCCTGTATTTAAATCTCTTAAGTAACAACCACCGACATTTTGCCCCAAAGCCGATTCTTGCTCAATGATGGCCAATAAAAAAGAAGGGCTGATACCAGTTAGATCAGCCACGGCCAAGGCTAACTGGACTGCCTCGTATTCTGTAATTTCTTGAGCTGAATCAATCATGCGAAACAAACGATTCTTTAATTCGCTAACAACCGCTTCAGCCTGTTTTCTTGTTTCAGCTAATTGTTGCTGATAAATCGCTTCTTCTCCTTTTGTCCGAGCCAACAAGCTATCTTTTTCCTGTTGAGTTGATTGGAGATTTTCTTTTTGAACCGATTGAACATAAATCTCTGTTTCAATCCCCTGCCTTTCACTCTCCATCTTTCCTTTCTGCTCTACCAAATATTCTTCTAAATCAATTGCTCCCTGTAAAAGCTCTTCAGCTCGATTACTTAAATTATCCATAACTAATAAATCTCCGAAAATATTAGAAAGAGGTTGACCGCTTAGAATAATTTCCACTGAAGAACGACGGCCTTGTTCATAAACTAATTGCAAAATATCAGCTAAAGCGAGTCGATAATCACCTATTTGACGTTGTGCAACCTGAATTGAAGACTGTGTGTTTTCCACCTGGATTTTAAGATCTTTAACAGCCAAATTACTCCGATAAATATCTGTTTCGAGACGACTAATTCTATTTTGAAGAGTTGCTAGTTCCGTTTGTAAAGATTGGCGTCGATCTTGAGCTTCTTTTAATATCTCTTCCCCTTCGGCTTCTTTTTGGCGATAGTATTCTTCATAATAAGCTAGGCAATCGCGAACCAATTTCTCATAGTCTTCTCGACTTAAAGAATCTTCTTGCGTATTCAAATTATGCTCACTGCAAACAACTGTCATATCTTCACCCAAAACCGCCTGACCTTTTATCAAGCTCAAAAAAAACAACAAAAAAACTAACAGGCTTTTGTGAAAAAATGACATCTTAAATTTATTCAGCACCTTCTTCTGCTTTCTCCGGCTCCTCTTCCGCTATCGGCTCTGTCACCTCATCAACTGATTTAGCTAATTCTTCTTCCACATTTTCAGCTGGCATAGCAATAGCCACAATTCCTTCCGGCTCTGAAAGTAATTCTAGGTTCTGATCAATTACCAAATCCTTAACTAGAATTCGATCATGAATGTTTTTAAGAATGCTTAAATCAACTTTAATCTCATGAGGCAAATGAATAGCTAACCCTTTTACTTCTATTTCTTTAATATCCCTCACAACCGTACCCCCAAAGTCGCGAACCGCCGGAGCCTCTCCTTCAAGTAAAATAGGAATAGCCGTTGTTATCTTCTTTTTGGCCGAAGGATGATAAAAATCTACGTGAATAATCTGTCCGCTAACCGGATCTCTTTGAATATCCTGTATTAAACAAGGATAAGATTTTTCTTGTTCATCCTCTTGAGTGGTTAAAGAAATCAACGTGCTTTCACCCGCTTCTCGATATAGTTGATTAAAGTTTTTTTGATTGATTTTAATTGATTGAGAAGAAATCTGAAAACCATAAAGAACCCCCGGCAACCATTCTGATTGCCTTAGGGCAATATTTTTTTCAGAAGAATCTCTTTTTTCAAAATTTAGAGTTAACATGCCATTCATTCTACCCGAAGAATCTTTAATCTTCAAGCTTAATGGCTCCCGTAGGGCAATGAACAGCGACCATTTCAACTTTAGGATTATCATTATTCAGGAAAACTTCCTGATCAGCCCCTTCTCCCTCAAAATTCTTTAATATTGGCTTTCCATACTTGCCCCAGGTCCATATTGTCGGGCAAGCCGAAACACATAAGCCACAACTGATACATTTTCGAGAATTATATAATATTTTCATATTTTATGATCTTTAATAAAGCCATGCTCAGCCAAAAGTTTTATCATTGGAACAACAGCGTTGGGTGCGACCGAGATGCTGTCAATGTGATGCCCGGCTAGAAAAAGAGCTAATTCGGGAAAGCTGACGGGTCCTTCTCCGCAAAGACTAATCGGTTTTTTCATAGCATGCGCCCACTCTACTGCTTCTTTGATCATTTGCTTAACAGCTAGACTACGTTCATCTCCAACTTTCTGAATTGAAGCGTTATCTCGGTCAATGCCTAAGATTAATTGGGTTAAGTCATTCGATCCAATGCTAAATCCATCAAAAATATTTAAAAAATGATCAGCTAAAATAATGTTGGCTGGCAATTCAGCCATAACATAAACAATTAAGTGGTTTGATCCTTTTCTTAATCCGAATTTTGACATAACCGATAATACTTGATGACCTTCTTCCGGAGTTCGGCAAAAAGGAACCATGACGGCAACATTATTCAAGCCCCATTCATCTCGTACTTTTTTAATTGCTTGGCACTCTAAGCCGAATACTGGCTGAAAATCGGGATGATAATATCGAGCTGCTCCTCGCCAACCAATCATCGGATTGGCTTCGACTGGTTCGAATAATTCACCTCCGATTAATTGTCGATATTCATTTGTTTTTAAGTCAGAAAAACGAACAACGACTGGTCGAGGCCAAAAAGCCGTAGCAATCGTTCCAATTGCTTGACTGAGCTTATCAACAAAATATTCTTTTTTATCTGAATATTCTGATGTTATGCTACCAATTTTACTTTTCAAAGCACCTGGCACTAACTGATCAAAACGACACAATGCCTGGGGATGAATGCCTATTTCATTCATAATAATAAATTCTTCTCGAACTAAACCAGCCCCACTAACGGGTAAGAAGGATAAATGGAAAACATCATCAACCTTGGTGATATTGATCGCCACCCGAGGATCAACTATTGGCAACTGCTTCAAATCCTGCTCTTCGACTTCATAAGGAATTGATCCCACATAAACCTGACCTACCGATCCCTGACTATTATCAACGGTTAATATTTGACCTGAAGATAATTTCTGAGTAGCTTGACCAGTATTAATTACCGACGGAATATTATATTCCCGACTGATAATTGCAGCATGACAAGTACGAGAGCCCTGATCAGCAATAATCGCCGAAACTTTGCTAACAACGCTAACCCACCCAAAATCTGTCATTTTTGTTACCAAAATGTCGCCTTGCTTAACTTTGGCTAAATCACGTGAACTGCGAACAATTTTAGCCGGACCGCTAACTATTTGACGACCAATTGCCACACCCGTTAATATTGGAACTTGTTTTGTTTTGAGACTATAGCTTTTATAAAGATGATTTTTACTCCCTCGATGGACACTCTCCGGCGAAGCCTGGACAATGAATATCTGTCCGCTTAAACCATCTTTAGCCCACTCTATTTCTTGAGGAGTATAGCGATTATTAGCCGTTGAATAGTGCTCTTCTATGGCTACTGCCCATTGAGCTAGAAGAAGGACCTCGTTGTCGTTAATGGAAAACTCTTTCTGTTTCGAATTAGATACTTTTATTGATTTCGCTCCTTTCCTCCCATAAACCCCTTTTCTTTTTTTCAAACCCTTTTTCTTTCTAATAATAGAATCGCATCCTCTGGCTAATCCATTTTTAAAAACATAAAATTCATCCGGATCAGTTCGTCCATCAACAATTATCTCCCCCAATCCATAAGCCGAACTGATAATCACGACCTTGTCGCAACCAGAATCAGGATCAATTGTAAAAACAATCCCTGACGCTCCCGAATCCGACCGAACCATCTTCTGAATGCCAACCGCCAAAGCAATGTCGAATAAAGATAAATTTTTCTCTAAACGATAAATAATCGCATGATCGTTAAAAAGAGAAGCAAAACATTTCTTAATAGCAGCCAATAGCTCTTTTTCTCCATCAATTCCTAAAAATGTTTCTTGTTGTCCCGGAAAGGAACTCGCCACCGTTTGAGCCGAAGCAACTGAAGCACGCACGGCAACATCAATTGTTTTTCGGTTAGATTCTCCTGAGAGAACTCTATAGGCAGTTAAAATTTCTTTTTTTAAATCATTAGGCCAAGAGGATTGTTGAATCAAATAACGTGCTCGCCTGGCTGATTTTTTTAATCTTCGCAAATCTTCCACATCTGTTTCGGCAAAAATCCTTTCTATCTCTCGCCTAATCCCAGCCTTCTCCAAAAAATTATAATAGGCAGCAGCTGTTACCACAAAAGCATTAGGAACTTTTATTCCTTTCTCATTTAAAGCATTATACATTTCGCCCAAAGCAGCATTTTTACCACCCACCAATCTAGTATCAGACTGATCAATGTCTCTGAGCCATAAAATATTTTTAGAATCTTTTAGCATAATCAATTTTTAATCAAATTCTTAACTACTTTCATCGCTCGGGCAGGATCAGGATAATTAGGAATCTTTTTTTCTTCCAACCACTTGATAGCTTGCCCGCTAAAATAACCGGGCAAACAAACTGAAATAATATTTTTCCGAGGATAAAGTTGGGCTACTTCATAGATTGCTTCCATGTTTTTTTGAATATCAGTCATTGTTTGCTTTGTCTGAATAACTACCAATGAGTTAATGTTTTTTTGAGACAAAACAATTTCCATTGTCAAACGATAACGATCTGTTTGAGCGTCGCCAATAATATCTAAAGGATTCTCAAACATAATCGTTTCTGGCATAATCTTTTCTCTCTTCAATTTTTCAATAATCGATTCATCTAAGGGAGTTAATTTCAATCCGATCTCGGCGGCGGCATCGGTCGCCAAAACCCCCATCCCCCCACCATTAGTAATGATCGCCACCCCTTCGGCTGTTTTTGGTCGCCAGGCCAAAGCTTTGGCACAGTCAAACAGTTCTTCAAGTGTTTCAACTTCCTGCCCCCCGCTTTGGCGAAAAGCTGTTTGATAGACACGGTAGGATCCTGACAAACTAGCTGTATGCGAGGCCACGGCTCGTTGACCAGATTCAGTTTTTCCAGCTTTTAAAATTAAAACCGGCTTTTCCTTGGCTATCTCTCGGACAGATTTCATGAATTCTCGACCATTTTTCAAACCTTCGAGATAAATGGCAATCACTTTAGTTTTTTCATCAACCGCAGCTATTTCAAGAAAATCTGTTAAGCTCAAATCTATTCCATTGCCATAAGAAATCATTAAACTGAAGCCATAGCTCTCGATCGCTGAACGATCGATAACTGAATTCATTAAGGCCCCAGATTGAGAAATAAAGGCGATGCTTCCTGCTGGCGGAGTTAATGGAGCAAAAGAAGCATTAAGGTCTGTATCCGGTCTAATTAGCCCTAAGCAGTTTGGGCCCATTAATGGAATCCCTGCCTGCCGAACCATTTCTATAATTTGATCCTGCCGCTGTTCTCCAGCTTTTCCTGATTCAGCAAACCCAGCTGAAATAATGATAATCGCTTTTACTTTTTTCTGGCAACATTCTTTAACTACTCTTGGGACTATTTCTGCCGGAACGGCAATAATCGCTAAATCTACCTCTTCTTTAATCGTCAAGACCGAAGAGTATGTTTGTTCATTCAAGATTGAATCAGTGTTGGGATTAACCCAAAACATTTTTCGTTTTGCACGACCCTTTTCAAGATTCATCACCAAGCCCGCCCCTACTGAGCCAATTCTTTCAGTTGCTCCGA
Source organism: uncultured Candidatus Saccharibacteria bacterium (assembly GCA_964477715.1). Taxonomy (GTDB): domain Bacteria; phylum Patescibacteriota; class Minisyncoccia; order Minisyncoccales; family UBA1441; genus CAYZEC01. The sequence continues at coordinate 9,577 of CAYZEC010000024.1, forward strand.
TCAAGGCAATTGATTCTGGTTGAATTAAAGCTAATAATTTTTTATTCATTATTAATCCAAATTTTAAGATCAACCGCTTCAACCAGATCTCTTTCCGCCATTACCGGATTTAAATCTATCTCTTCTATTTCAGAATGATCTATCATCAAGTCTCCCAAATGAACAATCATCTCCGTCAACTTTTTTTGATTAATTGGAGCCAGCCCCCTAAATCCATTTATTAACTCGTATCCCCTTATCTCTTCTAGCATCTTTTGGGCCTCTTTTTGATCGATCGGAGCAACTCTTAGCGAAATATCTTTCAATATTTCAATCCAGATTCCTCCTAGGCCGAACATGACTACTGGACCAAATTGCTGATCCCTTTTAGCTCCTAAACTTAATTCCATTCCCGAAAACATCTTCTGAATAATTACTCCTCGTCCACTAAGTTCAATCATGATTTTCTTCCAAGCCCGGTGAAAATCTTTTTCGTCTTTGACGTTGAGAAAAATACCACCAGTTTCTGTCCGATGCCAAATCTCAGAAGAATCAATTTTCATTGCCACCGGAGCATTCTTAACCACAAAATCCCAGGCTTCTTCTTCCTCTGAAAATATCTTGGAAGGAATCAAAGGAATTTTATATTCTCTCAGTAGTTTCTCTGCCTGCTCAAATGGTATTTGAAGCATAATTTAATCTTCATTAATAGATTCTTCTTCTGGTAAAATAGAATCTTGCTCTAATGACAAGGCTTCGCATAATTCAGGTTTATTTTTTTCCTTAAAAGACTGACAAATAATTACTCGATAATCATCTTCGTCTAAAAATGACAATTCTTCGTTTTGACCATAAATCATTCCATTAATAATCAAAGCAACCGGATTCTGGCCAACGACTGAATTCATTTGATATTCTCCAAAAGAATTGACGTAATAACGAGGAGTTCGGACTAAATATTCTTGCTCTCGCCAATTAATTTGTTGATCCAGAAGAGATGTCGCCTCTTCTTCGAAACAGGATTCTAATAAGGTCAAATCAAATTCTCCGCCTAAATCTTTCCACCCAAGATCTCGCTCTAAAACACTCGCTTCAGCAGCTACTTTAATCTTGTTATTGATTCTTGAAATAAAATCCCATAGTTTATCGGGATAGTATTTAGCCATGCAAAGCTCTCGAACATTCTGTTCTATCTCTGAACTCCCATTAAATGAACAATATTTTTGCTGATCATCCCAACAAAAATCTTCATTCTGATCAGACAAAACAACGTATCTTAATTCAAACGAAACATCTTGTCCGAACAAATCAATAGCCGACTTTACTTTTTCTTCTACATCGTTAGCTACTGGATCAAGAGACATGACAAATAATTTTATCTCTGGTTTTTCTTCCTGAGGAAGAAGCCGATCCTGGGGCGGGTTCAAATCAAGTACACTAGGAAAAAGAAATTTTGCATCTCTTGTCAAATAAGAGAGAAAATCTTGTCCATCTATTTTCATTTTGAGACGGTATAGATTTCCCTCTCTTTCAGCTGATAATAATTCCACCGAAGTTCCAGCTTCTAGAACTTCTTGTTGAAGGAAATAGACCGCTTTATAAGCTGCATCTTCAACTGATAAATAATTCCGAGTCCAAATAATAAAGGGGCGGGGCAAAAAGAACCCTAAAGCAAATCCACTGACTAATAAACAGCCTAATATTATTTTTTTCATTTTTGGACTATCTAATTTTATCTTCATAATCATTTAAAAATTAATTATTAATTTGATTGAGCCATGGAGAAAATCTTTGCCAAAACTTCAGTCTGAAGCATTGTCGCTAAAGATCCTTCTCGGCAAAACGACTCTCCAAAACGAGCAACTGCATCCGGCTTGACTTTATCCCCCCAAATCAATAACGGAATCATATCCATACTGTGCTCTCCCGAGGAACAAGATGTTGCATGATCACCCGTTATGACTATCAGGGTATTCCTTAAATCAAACAATGGTTTGAGACATTTGTCTAATTTCTCTAAGAAATTAACTTTTCCCGAACAATCTCTTTTGTGGCTCAAATTATCAGTTGCTTTAATGTGACAAAAAACGAAGTCTTTCTCCCTTAAAACATCAATTGATGCCTTAATTTTGCCCGATAAATTAGTATTTTCACTGCCATCGGCCCCAGGAACATCAATAATATCCCAGCCAATTAATTTTGAGATTCCTCGATAAAGATGACCTCCCGCGATACATGCTCCTGATAATCCAAAACGATCAGAAAAAGAAGGAACTGATTTTAAGCGCCCCGCTCCGCGCAATAAAATATAATTTGCAGGAAGAAGACCATCTCTGATTCTTTCTTGGTTAACTATGTTATCTTTAAGCAAAGAATGAATTTTTTTTAAGTATTGATTTGTCACTCGAGCTGTAAAAATGGCTTCTTCGCTCCTGTCTAGAGGAACAATAGAAGAAGGTGGAACCCCTGCTTCACGACGGTAACCGTTGCTTAATTTATCTGACAACCCCGTGCCTGTCATGGTTAAGACAACTCTATGCTCCCGACCTAAATAAACTCTAAAATTAATCCCCTCTATGGTTAATTGATTTATTTCTGAGATGAGAGATTCCGTCCCTGGAATACGACCGGCTCGCCGATCAATGATACTCCCAGATTGATCGAGTGTCGTCCAATTGCCCCTCCAGGCAATCGTGTCTTGATCTAGTTTTATACCCAATCCTAGCGCCTCAAAAACCCCCCTCTTTATTTGATATTCATTAACATCATAACCAAATAAAGAAAAATGTGTATCTTCGGAAGTTGGGATGGCTCCTGTTACAAAAGGACTAACTAAACCCCCGGCTCCTTCTCGGATTAGACGATCCAGCAAAGGAGTTTCTGCTGCTTCTAAACAAGTTTGCCCCATCAATGCTTCATTTGGAAGATCAGCTAAGCCATCTAAAATTATTAATAATATTTTATCCATTCTCTTTAATTTCTGATTCTATTTCTGATAAACGATTGTATTTAGCGATTCTTTCTCCTCGAGCCGGTGCTCCTGATTTAAAATAATCTGCCCCCACTCCCACAGCTAAATCGGCGATAAAGTCGTCATTCGTATCACCTGAACGATGGGAAACCATGATTCGCCAACCAAATGACGAAGCAAGAGCCACCGCCCGAAGAGTTTCTGTTAAACTCCCGATTTGATTTGGTTTAATAATCGTCCCACTCACTGCATCAGCCTGGTTCGCCTCCCGCATTCTTTCTGGATTCGTTGCCAATAAATCATCTCCCATGATATCAATTTTATCAACGAGACGATCTTTTATTTGTGCCCAACCAGTCCAATCATTCTGAGCCAAGGGATCTTCTAGAAAAATGATTGGATAATCTTCAGTTAATTTCTGGTAATAATCAATCATTGCCTCCCGACTTTTTGATTTTCCAGTCAAAAAATAATGGTCGTCTTTAAAGAAAGTTTCTGCCGCACAATCAAGCCCAATCTTGAAACCAAACCCAAGATCAAGTTGACTCATTGCCAAGCCGATAAGATCAAGCGCCGACTCCGGCTGAGCTATCGACGGAGTAAATCCTCCCTCGTCTCCAACGTTAATTGCCGTTGGACCAATCTCTTCTATTAAAATATTTTTTAACTCCCGATATAATTCCACCCCAGCAGTTAAATTACTCTGATAATCTTTTCCCTGCGGAACAATCATAAATTCTTGAAAATCAAGCCTGCTCCCAGCATGCATTCCTCCATTAATTACATTGAAGCAAGGCCTGGGCAAACTTATTTTTGCTTCTGCGTTAAGCTTCCGATATAATCCAGCCAAGTATTGCCAAAGAGGCTGCTCACAAGCAGTAGCTGCCGCTCGGCAAACAGCCAAAGAAACCGGCAAAATAGCATTAGCCCCTAAGCGCGACTTATCGATGTGTCCATCCAGCTCGATTAATGCTTCATCAATTTTACCTTGAGAAAGAACATTTTGTCCTTTCAACTCTGGCGCAATAATTTGATTAACGTTGTCTATTGCCCGATCAACTCCCAGCCCCCCAAAAGCCGAACCGTTGTCTCTTAATTCTCGAGCAGCATGACCGCTTTTAGAAGCACCAGACGGAGCCGAAGCAGAATGAACACGATCATCTAAATCAGTAATTAAATCAACTTTCACTGTTGGTTCTCCTCGGGAATTTATGACCATTCTAGCTCTGATTGATTTAATTTTTACCTCATCAATCATGGTCTTGATCTATTAAATAATAGGCTGCATCTTGCCATCCGCTCGCTTTGTTTAAATCAAATCTAACCCCGCCTATTTCATAGCCATAAATTGTCTTTCCCCCGGTAATCATCATTGATAACGTTTGCCTAAAACTCATTTCGTCTAATTTGTATTCTTTTTTAAAATCAGTCAAAGCCTCCCAAAAATCGGAGCCAATTATTATTCGCCCAGCCATACCGAAACCAGGCACATCAAGGCCTTCTTCTATTTTTATTTCTTTCACTTTGTAAATTCTATCAGCAATTTTTTCGGCAAGTAATCCTTCCTCGGAAATATCTTTTTCAATCGATAAACCAATAGTCGTTTGCCCTGTCGTTTTAAAGAGATGCCATAATTGTTCAAAAGAATTAACTGAATCTCCCAAAAAAGAATTAGCCTCGATTAAGGCTACTGGTTCTCCCCAGATTCTATTTTTAATTTTTGATGGAACAATGTCCAAAATATCCCTTCCTAGAATAAAAGAAAAGGTAACCTTCTCGTAGCTTGTCCCAGAAGAAGCATTCTCCTTTGAATTTTTCTCCGAGCTTAATCCTGGACGGAAATAATCAAGAACTTTCTTCTTTTCTTCCGTCCCAATAAAAACAATCTCTTCTGCCCCTATCGCTAAAACCTCATCCACCAGCCATTCAATTAATGGCTTGTTTTTCAAAAGCCAAAATTCGGGACTAATCATCCTCCCCAACGATAGTGTTTTGGCCTCAAGCCCGGACAAAATAATAACTGCTTTTTTAATCATTTTTCAGGATTTCTTCTTAGAAATGCGGGAATCTCCCATATTTTTTCTTGAGAAGTTTTCTGAAATTCGCTTTTCTTCTTTAATTCCTTTACGTCTAAAGCATTCAACCTTTTAACTTTCTTCACTTTTTTGATCTGCGTTTCAGAAGTTTTTTTCTTCGGCGACTTAGAAACGGTTTTCTTCTTATTAATTTTTTGTTTTTGAGAACATTTCTTTGAAGATTTTTTAGAAGAAACTTCTGGTTTCTTTTTCTTAAGCGACTCGGATTTAACCGATCCAATTGATAAAAGCACTATTCTGATTTTATCTCTGAAACTACTCTTCCGATCCACTCCAAAAATAATCTGAGCTCCAGGATTTATCTTTTTAACTTCTTGGCTAACAATACTAACTTCTGACATCTTCAAGTCTGCTCCTCCAGCAATATGTAATAATAATTTCTGAGCAGGAATTGGTTCAGAATTATAAAAATCATAATGAGTAATTTCAGTTAAAGCAGTTTCTAGTCTCTTATCCCCCTCTGCCATAACACTATTTAAGAAAGCTAATTGATCGTGCCCTCGCAAAACAGCTTTTAGATCAGAAAAATCAATATTAATTAAACTTGGCTGACGAATTATTTCTAAAAGAGCGCTTAGGTTTTTAGTTAAATTTTGATTTATTAAAGAAAGAGCTGCGCTAAAAGAGGTTTGATTCCCAGCTACTTCAAATATCTTTTCATTGCTCAAAATCATCTGAGCATCAAGATGTGCTGAAGATTCTTTTAGAGACTGTTGAGCCAACCTTTGCCTCTTTTGCCCCTCAAATGCAAAAGGCATGGTAAAGACACCGATTCCTAAAGCATTATTATCGTGAGCTGCTTGAGCAAAAATAGGTAACGCTCCCGATCCAATCCCGCCACCCAAGCAAGCAACCAGGATAAACAAATCAACATCTTTGAATAATAATTTAATCTCTTCCTGAGCTTCTTTAGCTACTTTCTGTCCCAAACCAGAGTTCATCCCCGTTCCTAACCCGCAAGTGGTTTCGCTTCCAAAAGAAAAAAGAGCCAAATGATCATTTTTAACTCTTTGCAAATTGACTAAATCAGTGTCGGCTGCAATAAAACCAACCCCCGGCAAGCGTTGACTCATTTCAGCGACGATTGAAGACCCGCCTCCGCCCAAGCCGATAATTTTAATTTTTATCCCACGTGCCTTTTGAATTTCAGATAATCTTTTTTTGGCCATAGAGTAAATAATTGAATAAACTATTTTAACACAGAGAAAAGGCTAATCAAAATTCTTTTGGCCAACTAAAAAGCGCCATTGATCATACTGGTCTCGCCCAAAATGAAAATCAATTCGCGGGTCAATTATTCTAGTTAATGCATCTTTTTGGATAGGATCAAATTCTAGCCAAAAAACTCCATTTTTGTTCAAATATTCCGTAACTGATTCAAGAAAAAACCTGATCTCTTTTAAGCCATCCGCTCCCCCTATGAGAGCTGAAAACGGTTCATATTTTTTAACTGATCCGGGCAAAGAATCAAAGCTTTCAGTTTTAATATAGGGCGGATTAGCCGTGATTAGATCATATTTATCTTTAATCTCTCGAAAAGAATTGCTTTGAAAAACATTGGCTCTTTTGGGCGAAATTTTATTTAAAGACAAATTTAATCTTATTTGAGCAAGACAATCTAGCGAATTGTCGACAAAATCAATCTGGCTGTTAGGAAGGTGACGCAATAAAGCCAACCCAACGCATCCTGACCCAGAAAAAATATCTAGACCATGAATCGGTTTGTTTCGGTTAGATATATTTTTTATTAATAATTCCGCCCAATATTCAGTTTCTGGTCTCGGAATGAGAGGCCTGAATCTCAAGTCAATCTTACAGTCTAAAAAATCAACAAATCCTATCACATAAGCCAACGGTTCTCCTTCTTTAAGCCTGTTTATGTCGCTAACGATTTCTTCCGACCAAGATTCTTCTTCTAATGAACCATCCTTTCCATATTTCTCTCGCAACAACCATTCAATTTCCTTTAAATCCATGCGCTACTATATAAATTTCTCGACTATTGCGACGAACTGCCCGAGGGCGAATTTGTTTTGATTTTTTAAAAGATTTTTTGATTTCTTGCCAAATATGATCATGCTCCCCTCCTTCTAATATTTTCAAAACCAAAAAACCCTTCTTTTTAAGAAATTTTTGAGCCAGAGATAAAACTCTTTCTGCTAATTTTGCTGAACGACCGGCATCGAGCATTCTCACCCCAGAAGTTGATGGAGCCATATCAGAGATTAATCCATCAATTTTTGGACCAAATTGGTTTTGATCCATAAATGAAATTAATTCCTGATCTGTCATTTCCATAATATTAGCCTGTTTGAAAATAAAATTATGAGAAATTGATTCCATTCTTTTTAAATCAATTCCCATAATCACGCCATTTGGTTTTATCTTTTCAATCACGTAAATTGACCATGAACCAGGAGAACAGCCAAGGTCTAAAATATTTTGACCTGGATAAAATAATTTAAATTTTTTATCTATTTCCGATAATTTATAAACGGATCGGGCAGGATACCCCTCTTTCTTAGCCTTATTGAAGAAAAAATCTTGAGGTTGATACATCTTGTTTTAATTTTAACATAAAAAAACAAGACGGGAGCAAACATCGCTCCCGCCCCATGAATAAACACCCTTCTCCTACTGGATTGGGTGAAGCCCGCCCTCGGGGATAATCCCCGTTCTCTGAAGGTTAGCAACCCATGCTTCCCAGTTCTGGCAGTGGACCTCTCTTGCCTCAAGAGGATGCAACGCATCCAGGATGGCCTGCACCACCGCGTCGCTCTCTTGTTCTCTTTGTATATACACCTCTGTCCTGTGAGGATGGCGCACGACACGGATGTCATGCATCCCTCCTTGCTGCTTAGATATGGCATACAGGACCTCTCGCCCCGAAGTATCGCCAAAAACCAATGCCCTCATGCTCCCTCCCTCAAAGCTTTTTTGTTTCGAGACTTCTCCAGTATTACCCTCACCCTCCTTTCAAGATGATGTTTTATATTATATCCATAATGTAATATTTTGTCAAATGGCAAATACCCCAAGCTCATAAAAATAAAGAAATTATTAAAATAAAAACTTTTCAACTAGATTCCCCCAAATGCCAAATTGAACAATTCTATTGTTAAATAAATCTAATATGGTTAACTCCCTTTCTCCATAAGGACAAACGCTTTTTAAAAGAAGATCGTGATCAATTATTATTTGATTCGGATGGACAACATCCTTTCCACCCGTTGGATTGGCCGATGTGGCAGTAATAGGAAAGCCGAGGCGCTGAACTAATTCTTGGGGAACATCATTCTGGAACTTAATCACTCCGATTAAATTACTCGGACCACTAAGGTAAGAAGAAACTGACGTTTTCTTGGGAAGTAAAAATAAAATTGGCCCTGGCCATAATTTCTGCATAATATCACGATGATCAGCATCAAGATGTGCGATATCAGCAACTTGTGCAAAATTTTCAACAACTACCGGGAAGGGCTTCTCTCCTGGCTTTAACCCTTTTGCTTTGGCTACTTTTTCGAGAGCATGGTCATCATAAATATTAGCTCCCAACGCATAATAAGTGTCTCCAGGATAAATAACAGTTCCTCCATTTTTTAAAATTTTAGCTGCTTTTAAAATTTTATCCATATGTTTTTATTATACTTCAGAAAAATAAAATTCTCCAATTCCTCTTGACATAAAAACAATGAATGATATAGTTGAATATCCCCTCATCGCCCGGGTCAGTGGGGGTGTGTGTTTTTCCACCCCCCGCCCCCTTCATTGTGCCCCCTTTCGTAGTACTGGGGGCTTTTCATTTAAGGAATAATGCTATTTAAAGGAAAAATCTCTTAAAAATTTCAAAATATATTTAATTTAAAAGAGTTAAAGCTTATTAGATAAAAAATTCAAGAAAAGCTCCTCGGGAAGAAGAACTCTTACGTTCGACATCGCCCTCATAAAGCTTCGATAATTCTTGCTAATCTGCTTTTTGTTAATCGTATATCCCTTAAGGAGGTGCTGCTTGAGAGTTTCTGTCGCCCAAATACGAAATTGTGTTGCTTTTTTAGAATTAATTCTGTAGCCAACTGATATAATTGCATCAAGATTATAATATTCTATTTTGCGAACAACTTTTCTATTTCCCTCTCTTTGAACTGTTTCCAAAATGGAAACAGTTGATTTTTTGCTAAGCTCTCCATCTTTGTATATATTCTTGAGATGCTTAGATATAGCAGGTTTTTTTACATCAAATAAATCTGCCATCTGATTTAACGATCCCCAAATAGTATCTTTTTTAAAATCACCCCTGAACTCAATTTCTCCCGATTTAGATTGATATATAATAATTTCTTTTTTTTCTTCCATAATATTATCTTAACAAAAAACCACCTTTATTAGAAGATAGTTTTTATCTATTCTACGTTGCTTCGGAAGCACAACGGAGTTCAAGCTTATTTTTAGCGCTAATATTTATGAATCCGACCTAAAAAGATGCTAGCCCTTTCTTAAGTTCATTAATAATCTTTTCTTCAATTTCGACTTCTCCTTTTTCTATTTTATTCTTGATTTTCGCTTATTCTTTCTTGATTTGCATTGAATAATAATCAAGAAGATAATTCCAGCAATGACTAGCCCCACAGTTATTACTACCGGTGGCGTTAAAACTATTTTATATGGAATATCTTCCCTAGTCCAACGATACCCCATGGATATGCAATATTCCCCCCATTCCCGATAATTAGCAAAATTGCCGGCCGGTTGCCATCCTGAAGTAAAAACAAGCTTCGTAAAACCTTCGTTTCCTAATGAATAATTACCTAAAATAGTAGAATATCCACACTCTTTAGTTTCGTGATTAATAACCTCAATAAAATTAATCGAAGCGCTAACTGTAATCGCAAAAGCAAGAAAAGTGAATATTAAAATAATTAAAATATTTTTATTCATAATTCTTATATTATCTTACTATTAAATAAAGTTTAAGAAAACAAAAAATTATCTTAAGCAGCGTTTCTTTCAAATGCTCGGGGGCAGGGATTCGAACCCCGATTACTAGGGCCAGAACCTAG
>CAYZEC010000025.1:0-33566 GCA_964477715.1 uncultured Candidatus Saccharibacteria bacterium
GGAAAAGTAACCAATGTAATAGCAGCTAAGATAGCAATAATTGAAATCACGGTCAGTAATTCAATTAATGTAAAACCTTTATTATTCATAATTAATTAATTAATTTTTAAATAACTTACAAAAAGATTATAGCAAAAGAAAAGATTTATCGCAACACTCAACCACCCAAGGCAGCCATTTGTACTGTAAAGATTGGCAAGAAAACAGCCAGGACCAAAAAACCAACCATCCCACCCAGAATTAAAATTAAAACTGGCTCAATGACGCTTGCCAAGCCATCAATTGTTCGCGAAATATCTTCTTGATAAAAGTCGACTATCTTCCCCAGGATCGTTCCGACTTGCCCAGTTTGTTCACCCACTTCAATCATCTGAACGACAAAAGGATGAAAAATATCGGGATAGGCTTTTAGTGTTCCGCTGATTCTCTCTCCGCGAACAACTCTCGCCTGAACTTTTTCTAATGCATCCCGATAAACCTCGTTTCCAACAATATCACTGGTGATTTTCAAAGCATCAGAAATAGGCAATCCTGCTTCTACCAAAACTGATAAATTCTGAGCAAAACGAGTTAAATAAAATTTCTGAAAAAATAATCCCAAGCCAAGAGGCAAGTGCAACACCCAACGATCAAAAACAACCCGCCCTTTCTCAGTCTTGAACCAACGGATTAGGACTATTACTGCTAAAATCAATACTGCTAAAACAACCAAGCCACCCCAGCCGGCCATAAAACTGGATATCCCCAGGACAAATCGCGTAGCTGTTGGTAAAGTTTGATCGAATTGCTCTAACGCTTTCAATAAATTAGGAATAACTACAACCGTTAAAATAACAAAAGCGATAACCGTCACAAATAAAACAAAGGCCGGATAGATCATCGCCCCTCTAATTTGTGAGCGCAATTTATATTCCCTTTCCAAATGATCGGCTAAATAATTCAAAGAGTCGCCCATTCGGCCAGAAGCCTCCCCCGATTGAATAACACTTATGAAAAAATAATTAAATATTTTCGGATATTCGCTTAAAGCTCGAGACAAAGACATACCCTCTTCAACTCGAGCGGAAATATTTAAAATGATCGTTCTAAAACTATCCTTGTCAGTTTGGCGCGCTAGTGCTTGCAAGGCCGAAACGATCGGAATGTTACTCTGGATCATCACTGAAAATTGACGAGCAAAAGCTGCTACATCACGAACCGCAACTCTCCCTTGCCAAACGATATCCTTTTTCCAAATTGATTTTTTTTCAATTGAATTAACCGAAACAACATAAAGTCCTTGCTTCTGAAGTTCTCGAACGGCCGCTTCTTCGTTGACAGTTCGAATAATCCCTTCCTGCTTGTTTCCTTTTTGATCTCTGGCTTGATATTTAAAATCCATATTATTTAACTCAGTTTAATAAGTATATCTCTGAGTTCGTTTGGCCGCAAGGAATAAGCTAATGCTTTTTCCGGAGCGACTTGACCTTGCTCAACTAAATCGGCTAAAGAACGATTCATCGATACCATTCCCACATTAGCGCTAGTTTGAATAACCAGTGGAATTTGGGCAATATCGTTTTTGCGGATTAAATTACTCACAGCTGGAGTGTTTATTAAAACCTCGCAGGCGGGCAAGAAAATACCACTACGAGCTGGAACTAACCGCTGAGAAGCAATGCCTAATAAGGAGCCAGCCAATTGAGCTCTAATTTGATTTTGTTGAGCAGCTGGAAAAACATCAGCCAAACGATGAATTGTCTGAGCGGCATCATTGGTATGCAAGGTAGCGAAAACCAAGTGTCCTGTTTCAGCTGCTGTAATAGCCGTAGCAATAGTTTCCAAATCACGCATCTCGCCAACAACAATCACATCCGGATCTTCTCGTAAGGTTGATTTTAGCGCTTGCGGAAAACTGATCGCATCTGAAAAAACTTCCCTTTGGGCAATAATCGAACGCTTATCTTGAAAAATATATTCTATAGGATCTTCAATTGTAATAATATGCTTTGATTGGCGTTGATTAATCTCATCAACCAAAGCAGCTAAAGTCGTGGACTTCCCTTGGCTCGAGGCTCCTGTAATCAAAACAAATCCCTGAGCATTGTGAGTAAATTCCTTTAAAATTAAAGGTAAGTTCAATTCCTCGATTGTTTTTATCTTTCCAGAGATAACTCTTAAGGCTAAACTAACCTGACCTCTTTGATAAAAAACATTCGTTCGGAAACGCGTTCCATCTGAAGAACAATGAGAAAAATCTATGTCTTTTCTTTCTTGAAATAATCGATACTGCTCATCACTCATTAAAGCTCGCGCCAACTCTTCGGTATCGCTTGCTTGAAGTGGTTCTGTCTCCGCTAAAGGAGTTAATTGACCAACTACTCTCAAGATTGGCGGATGCCCAACCGTAAAATGAATATCTGACGCTTCAACCACTAAAGCCTGCTTTAACCAATTATCAAATTTATTCAAAAGTATCACTTTTTCTAGTTTTAATTTTCGCTTGTCGTTCGAATTATCTCTTCAATTGAAGTGATCCCTTCAATTGATCGAATTAAGCCCGCTTGACGCATGGTTACCATGTTTTGACGCTTGGCTTCTTCCATGATTTTTTCTTCATTTGGATTGTCAACCAAAATTTCAGCTAGACGATCGGTCATTTTTAATATTTCAAAAATACCAGTTCGCCCTCGATAACCCGAAAAATTACACTCCTCACAACCAACTGGTTGATAAAGGTAGAGAGGATCGGGTAAAACATATTTACTTTGCAGATGAGCTGGTAGCTCGCTATATTGCTTGGCAATCATCAATTTTTGGTTATTGGTTGCCAAGACCTTTTTCTTGCAATGAGGACAAAGCTGACGAACAAGTCTCTGGGCAATTGCAAATCTTAAAGTTGGGCCAATTAAAAATGGATCAACGCCCATATCAACTAGACGCGGAATAACTCCGGCAGCATTGTTTGTATGTAAGGTCGAAAGAATAATATGTCCGGTTAAAGCGGCATGAATCGCTAAATTTGCTGTTTCGTCATCGCGGATTTCTCCCACCATAATAACATCTGGATCTTGTCGAACTAATTGACGTAATCCTCGAGTAAAATTATATTTTATTTCAGGCCTAATTTGAGATTGGTTAACTCCTTCAATAAAATACTCAACTGGGTCTTCCAGCGTTACAACATTGACCTCTTCTCTGTTTAGTAGCCTTAATAAGCTATAAAGCGTTGTTGTTTTTCCAGAACCAGTTGGGCCAGTGGCCAAAATCATACCAAAAGGCATCTTAATAGCATCTCTTAAAATATCTTCCTGCTCTGATAGTGCTCCCAACTTTCCAACTTCTGCAAAGCCTTGCTCTGGATCAAGAACACGAATGGCGGCTTTTTCGCCTTGTGTCGTTGGTAGAGTTGAAATACGAAAATCGATTCTACGATCTTGAAATCGGGTTGAGAAACGCCCATCTTGAGGAACGCGCGTCTCATCAATTTTCAAATGAGCCAAGATTTTGAGGCGAGAAATAATAGCTGAATGCACTTTTAGGGGCAAAACGAGGCTGGCGTGAAGCATTCCATCTAAACGAAAGCGAACGCGTAAATTTTTAGGCATTGGTTCAATGTGGACATCTGAAGCTTTCCCTTCAACCGCTTCACGTAAAATAACGGCAACCATTTTAATCACTGGAGCCTGCTCTATCGTTCGCGCAGCTTCGGTCGAATCAACTTTAAGGGAAAGCTCTCCTTTTTCTTTTTCTAATTCTTCTTCCAATCCCTCCAATGCCTCTTTCACCTCTCTCTCTGCTGTTTGATATTTGTCGAGAATTCCTCGGAATATAGAAGGGGGAGTCAAAAATATTTTGTACTCGAACCCACTTCGACGGCTTAAAAATTTTAAAGCCTCCTTGGCTTGAAGATCTTGCGGATAAATCATGCCGATCTCTACAACATCGTCTTTTTTTCCGATAGAAATAAAATTATAATGCTCGGCTGAATCACGGGGGATTAAACTCAAAACATCCGAAGTGATAGACTTCGGAATTTCTTGGACAAGAGGCACGTTGATAAGTTCGCTTTTAATCTGAAAAAGTTCTTTCTCCTCAATCAATCCGTCAGATACTATTAATTCTTCTGCTCGATTTCCTGTTTCAACCACCCTTGCGTTTATTTCCTTAACTTGTCCTTGGCTCAATTTGCCTTTTTGGACTAAGGCTCTAAGCAAATCCATAATTATTTAAAACTCGGTTGATGATTCTTCCGGCCAGCTTAAAATATCGTTTCGCCCTATTTCTTTCTCAGGATAAGCAATATGATAAAATTGGCTTAAATTGCTTAAATCAGATGATCCCAAAAAATCTTCACTAATTTCGATCTGAGGACTTTGATAAAAAATCATTGCGCGACTTAACCATGGCCTGATTAATCCATTAACAACAAATCCGATTCCTGCCAATAAAAGCAAAACAACAAAAAAGATTAAATATTTTGTATTTTTTTCTAATGCTTGTGCGTTAGCCATAATTGAGTGAATTAATTCTGATAAAAGAATGATTCAAGCGTTATCCGGTGAAGGTGACGACCAATATCTTTATCCTCCGCCGTTGTAATTTCAGTAACATTGATTAAACGAGAAGATGCCTCGACGGTTCGGATAAAATTCTTTAAAGAAGGGTAGGTTCCTGTCAATAAAAGATCAAACTTTACTGGCTTTATTGCCTGTTCGTCGTTTGCAATGTTCGAATCAGTGTAATAAACCGTCGAAGCCATATCCGGCTTTAAGACAATTAGCCCACTTTCACTAGCTTTCTCATTAAGGAAAATCATCAACGAGGGGAAATCAGGATAGAGGGGCAAAGCCGAACTAATCTTGTCAAGAGCAGGTTGGTGCTGGCGTAGGCGCTGCGAAAGAGAAAACATCTCTGAAAGATATTGCTCTCTCTCTACTAACTCTGCCTTATCTAGACTTAATTGTTGAGTCGAGCCGACGAATTTCTCGTATTCAGGCAATGTTAAAAACATCATAATGCCCAGGCCAATCAGGAAGATAATTAAAGCTGAAATAATATAATTTTTCATAAAAAAATTACTGGATAATCGCTGGATTAAAATCTATTATTAGCCGAAAACTAATCCAACCATCTTTATCTCGCAAATAATTACTTGTCTCGACTCTTTGAACTCGCGCATCATTATTCAAAACTAAAAGCTGTTCTC
This sequence comes from uncultured Candidatus Saccharibacteria bacterium, assembly GCA_964477715.1. GTDB lineage: Bacteria > Patescibacteriota > Minisyncoccia > Minisyncoccales > UBA1441 > CAYZEC01. The sequence goes on from CAYZEC010000025.1 coordinate 5,189, forward strand.
CGATTGAACCGTATGAACGCGTAAGCCCACCTATTTGGATTCGGCTTTCAGCTGTATTGACTGAAAAATTCTGATAAATCACTTCCGGATGAATGGTGTTCTCTAATAAATCAAGCGCTTTAGAAATTAGGAAATGTTCACTTAAAATTTTATTAAAATTACGAATCTGTGTCTGATATCCCAATAATTGACCCTCCATCTCCTGATTAGCCGATGTCTTTAGATCAACTATTCTCTGCTTAGTATCTTCTATCTCTCGGTCTAAATCTGTCACCATCATGCGCAAAAAGATGTGCCCTGCAATAGATGCAGCTACAAATATCAAGGCTATTATCAGAATAGTATTAATCCACCAAGGTGGACGAGCTTTTGAACGAGGTATTATTTCAACCATCTTTAAAAATAATTAACTGTCTTAATTATAGCAACAGTTAGCAAAAATAAAAAGTCTTACTAAAAAACACGCATTGAAGCTCCTATTGCCACTCCAAAGGTTGGAGCGATCTCTCGAATCGCTGGCTCTAAAAGAGCCGGATATTCTATCTCAGTCAGAGGATTTCCTATCTGAACACTCGAATTCAAGACATCTTTTAAATAATCCCTTAATCCCGGCAATCGAGCTAAGCCTCCAACCAAAACAACATTCGGTCTTTTCCCGGTCATTACCCCTCTCTTCTGGATTGCCTGCCAGGATTCATTAAAGGCCCCGACTAATGGTTGAATTGTTTCCATTAAAATTTCCTGAACAACCGATTGCCCTCCGATAAATCCCTCTTTCTCGAGTAAGGCATGAGCCTCTTCTTGCGTCAAATCAATTTTATTTTTAAAAATAGAAACTATCTTCTCGCTAGCAACGTCTAGGCTGTGACTACTCTGGAGCCCATTTTTATCTCCAAAGCTTAAAGTTGTGCTTTTAGCCCCAAAATCTATAACGCAAAGCGGTTCATCATTTTTAGGTTGAAAAATACGGAATAAAGAAAAAGCTTCTGGTTCCAATACAAAATCTGAAACGCCCACCGCATTTGCTACTCCGCGATATTGATTCATCGTTGTCTTGGGAATAGCAATCGCCAAAATATGAATATTGGACTTCTTCTCTCCTTTTGAAATTGGCGAATCAATTTGTTGCCAGTCTAGGGCTATTTCATTCATTGGAATCGGAACATATTTAGAAGCATGAAAGTTGATGGCCTTAGTCAGTTCATTGCCACTCATTATCGGAAGGTCAAATGAGATGAAAAAACTAGAAAAATCAGGTAAAGAAAAAACAACTTTTTGAGGCTTTATTTCGGCTTCTTCAAAGCACGCCCTTATCGCCTCGGCTGCTCTTTCAGTTGACAATGAGAGAGTCTCTTTTTCAAAAGAACGAAATGGCTCTCCACCATAAGTAGCCGATTCAAGATAAGCATAATTTTTAAGAATTGCTTTTTTTCCGCTTCGGCTAATCTCAATTATTTTGATAGAAGCACTGCCAATATCAATTCCGAGAAAGTGAGGAAAAAGTTTATTTAAGATCTTCATAATTTTAATAGTGTAAAATGGCTGAAATGTTTGAATTGTCAGGCATTTCCGAAGATTTCAGTAAATATACTTTCTGACCACGCTGAAATACTAGGCAGGTTGCCCAATCAAGTAAATCAATATCTCCATTTTGCGGATCATCTTCTTGAATCAATAATTCATCTGAATCGGGCTTGAATCGACCCCACTTTTGTTGATCAGCCGAAACGAATAAAACCTTAACTTTACCTTGTTTCGTCGATAAGAGAACTTGCTCCAAATCATTCGCCGTTTGACCAGTGCCTTTCAGTTTGTGATAGTTTTCCAGATCACGATTCTTCTCTTGCTCAAAATAAGGCATTATTATCTTCTGAGCTTCACTATGAAGATTTTTTAAATTAACCTTATCTGGATTCCCAGATATCATTTTCTCTAGCAACCTAGGATACGTGTTGACCTTGCGATAAATCGAAGAGAAGTATTCCACTCCAGCTAAAATTAGTGGAGAGGTGTCTCCAGCCAAAAAATCATTCAATTTTTGATTGATTTTTTGAAAATAATGACTTAATTTTTTCTTAAGATCATCGTTTAACTCTCCATGGCCATGGAAGGTTTGCTTCCCTCCTTGCCCAATATTATGAAAACTCAAACGTTGAGATGATTCTTCATCCTTGTCCGAATCAATGCCCTGCGGCAATCCAATAGAATCAATTTCTTCTAAATGGTAAGACGATCCCCTGAATAAGCGAGCCTTCTTTTGACTTAAGGCCAAGAGATAAAAACAATTATCGGAGAGTAGCGGTAAGATTGGTTTTAAATGAAATCGTTGACTGACAGAAATTGATTCTGGTATAGAAAAAGGTAGGCAATAATAGTAAAAAACATCTGGTGCTAAATAGATCGCCAAGCCCTTCCCCTGATTGTTCCAGAATAAATTATTCTGCTGCAGATCCCATGCCGGTTTCAATAACTTGGCTATTTCGGCCGGACGATGCCCTAAGATAGAAAGATCTTTATCGGCCTTGTTTAAAAAGTTTTTTAACTTTATCTGATCCTTGCGCGACCGAAAACTAATTCTTTGAGTTGAAAGAAAAATAGAAATAGCTGGCCCCGAAGACCTTTCCATTAAATTGTTTAAATCCTCGCCTGGAATGCGACTTATTAAAATGCCTTCTTTGGGATAAATCACCATATTAAAGAGTATCTTGATTTATTATAACGGAGTTTCTGAAGTGAATCAAACATCTGAAAGACGAATTAAAATATTAATCCATGCAATCTGTCCGGTCATTCTCAATCGATGAAATATTCCCAACACCAGACCCCTTTTCTTTTCTTTTATTAGATGCTTTACTCCTTCCAATAAGACTGCTTTTGTTTTTAGCGAGCGCTTTCGAGCAATATAGCTGATGGCTGTTTCGGTATGAAATTTTTTCTTATATTTCAAGGGAATGCTTTCCCAAAAATCTCGACTCATTACTCTCGTCCCAGATAAAGTTAATCGACCTCGATTGAAAAATCTAAGAAAAATGATGCCCCATCGCTGACGTCGATCAACTGCACCAATACTCATGTCGAATCTCTCTTTTCGAACGCCATCGATCAATGCCTCAAGGTGTTTTACTTTTAAGCCGATTAAATCGGCATCAATAAAAATCAACCAAGAAGCTTTCGTTTCCTTTGATCCCGATTGCATTGCCTGTCCTTTGCCTAAATTTTTGGAATGGCGAATGACTTTTGCTTTTTTTTCTAAAGCAATAACCCCTGTTTTATCCTTTGATCCATCATCAATAATAATAATTTCCGAAATAGAGGAACAGGCCTGAACAGCATCAATCACTGGACCGATTGTCTTTTGTTCGTTGAAAGCCGGAATTATAGCCGCTACTCGGAAAGGTTCTTTTTCCGGCATATTAATTAAGTAACCAGATTGAGAGATTCAATAAGCTGGCAAATGAAACCCATAAATAATAAGGCCACAATAAGCGACTAGCTGTTTTATTAATTGACCAAAATTCTTTGATTAAAATCAAAATCATTATCCAAAGGATAGCTATAGTAATCAATCCTCCCAGCGGACTGCGCAATCCGAAAAAGATTATCGACCAAAGGGCATTTATGATCAAATGAATATAGAAAAGCCATAAAGCTTTCTTATTCTTTTGGTTAACTCCTGTTTTGGATATCAAATAAAGAGCGATGCCCATTAAGGTGTATAAAGTTAACCAAGCCGGAGCGAACAACCAATTGGGTGGAGAAAATGATGGCTTATTCAAAAAACCATACCACGCATCAATTGCCGGCCGAGTAAAAAAAGAACCCACAAACCCAGCAAGATGACAAGTAAATATTGCTAAAATTAATCTTAAGATATCTTGTTTTTTCATATAATTATTTAAAAATTATTAAATTTTAATTTCAATTATTTTTTTAGGAGACGTCCACCCACTTGTGATAGACACTCGTGAAGTTGCTACATTAAAATGAGCTGCAATAACTTCAATAATTGCCCGATTGGCACGACCTCCCATCGGAGGCTCTTTTACTGAAACAGAATAGTTAATTTCATCTATCTGTTCTATGCGATTTTTTTTAGCGTTCGGAAATGCCTTAATATTAATCTTCATTTTTGTTTGAGAATTTTTTAGAATAGATCAATTGGCGTTTAATCGCGTACCCATAAAAACATGAGTCGATATTCATTCGACTAATAAATAGTTAGGATATATCGGATAAATCAAGTAATTTTTTTTATCACATCTAAAAAGTGCATGAATAAAAATGAGCAATCCTAAATTAATATCAACAATTTCAGTTTTTCCTTATCAAAAATTTACGAGGGGAATCAAAGCCCCTGGTTTTTTGCTTGGCGAGCTCGTTGAATAAGCTCGCTACGAATTTTTTCAGCAACTTCTTTCGAAAGCGCTGGTAACCTCCCTTCGGCAGCAGCACCAGAAGCACCGAATCTCCCGAAAGATGCACTCATGCCAGCGGTTTGAATATTAATATCGGATAATCCTAGAATACGAGCCCAGATGCCGCGATAGATATCTATGTTTTGAATCCGATCATAAGGGATCGTTACATATTTCTTGAAGATGACCCCCTTCTCTTTACGAAAGCCTTCTTCTGTGAGTTCGTAGCGATAAAAACGATATGTCAATTTCGCCCAAACAAAAGCAAGCACCAAAGCACCCAAAAAAACAGCCAGCCCTATTACCCAAAACACCCACGCAAAACTGGGCGGTAGAGCAAATATTAAAGTAGATCCTAGCCAAATTAAAATAAATAAAAATAGAAAAGCCGACTGGAGAAAAAATAGCCACACGGCTTTAGGGTCAAGTTGTTGCCGTCCACTCGAAACGGATGAAGGAGTTGATGGCGCTGGTGGTCGTGGTGGCTGAGAAGATCCTAGTGCGCTAAATGCTTGATCTATGTCGGTTTCTTGCCAGTCCACGCCGAGAAGCTCACGCTTTATTTCGTCTTTGCTTTTTCCCTGTTGAAACTGTTGCCTGACATAATCGGAGAGTTGTGAATTCATTATAAATATTAGTGTCTTTTGTTAATTATTTATTATGACTACAAACTTATTTAAGCTTAGCATAATGATTAAAAAATTTCTTTTGTCCGTATTAATAAATCCTTTGCCCATCTGCGAAACCCTGATTCTGGCGGGACACTCGGGTTAAGCACCCAATAATATAAGGCATTATAAGGCTTTTTTGGAGTTCTGAACAGAGATGAATTCGAGGCATGTGGGTCGGGGTCGGTTTTCACAATTGGGACAAATGGGACATTTTTTCGGATATCGTCCCAGGTTCTCATTTAATGAGCTCCAGCAGATCCTCCTCACTCTCATAGCCTCTTAGTCTCCCGCTCAAAAACTCCGAGCCGATAGTTTACTCCGTCAATCATCAGCCGCCAATTGGTATCTTCAAGAATTTTCTTGAAAATTCTTTTTAAATCGTATTCTCTTGCCCGGTCGCTAATATTAAATAATCTTGGAGGTGCCTTTTGGACGAAGTTCGAAAATTTTTTACGAAAATCCAGGCTGTGAACTTTAACGCTCCGTCTCGCCGCCAAGCGTAGAAACCTTTCGGTCTCAACACATTAGCTCCCTCGCACGAGCATCCAGGGATCCTTGACAACGGGTTCTCTATGCCTTGGATAGATTTATGTTATACCCCCTTGCCGAAATTTACTCCGACAGGTTTAAGCAAATTCGACTGTGGTTATATTTTATCAAAAAGATTAAGTTTTGAACATGCAAATTAAAGAGAAAGAGGCTATCCACATCGTGGACAGCCTCCCATTTTTCGACCCGTCTGCGGTGAAATCTAAGGATCAAATGACAAAGAATCAAAAGATCCAAGAATTCAAGACCCCAAGGGTCGATTACTGCGAGAGAAAGGCCGAAGCGGAACCGAAGCGCCCGCCAGCGCGGTCGCACCGGTGGGTGCGGAACCCGACCGGGCCGCTGAGGAAGCGGAAGACCGGCGCGCGCGAGAAGTCACCATCGGCGCCCGGAGAGAACTCGTCACCAGCGCAGTCGATATGGAGCTGTTCCCACTTGACCTCTCGTTCCGGGTGGGTCAGGATCATGCACCCCACAGCGAACGCACCGAGACCGAACTCGGCAGCGTTCATCATTTCACGAGCTCGGCGAACCGAGCGACCTCTGTGACGAAGACCAAACTGACACGGGACGATGAGGATGTCATATCCCTCCTGCTCATCTCCGAGCTTCTGGAACGCCTTCATTGACTTTCCGTGCTGACGCAGGTATTGCAAACCGATTTGACCCTCGCGGTAGTTATAGAACATCCGCTTGGATTTGATAGTTGCAAGCACCTTGCCGACGGCCTCACCGTAACTCAAGCCGAGCTTCTCCCACCTCGGGATAGCAAACCATCCTTCGGCGTTCGGGGGTAACGGTCGTGTAGCAATGCCCTCATCGAACCTAGCGTCCTTGAGTTCCGGGAAAAGCTGACGCAAGGTCGCGACCTGATCCGTGATGGTATTTCCCTTGTAGCCGTTGGGATACCCGTAGCTGGAGCTGACCTCCTCGTGGGCGAACTGGTTGCTCACGGAGAGTTCACGGATCGCCGTGATGATACGCACTTGGAATTCGTCGCCGTTTTCAATGAGCTTCTGAAGCCCATCCTTGTCGAGTTGGACTTCCGTGAGAGCCTTGTCTCCGGCGTCCTCGACGAACCTCTTGTATTGCTTCTGCTGTCCTAATGTGATCGATCGTGTCGTCATCATCAACCTCCTGTATTTTGAACTTACCAGAGTCGTTCTGGCTAACGGCTTCCTCTTGCATGAGGTAGCGCAATAGGCATAAAAATGTCTTACGCCCAATGCGCTACCTCATAAATAAGCCTAATTTCAAAGAACTATTATAATGACGATTATAACGCATATATGCATTATGTCAAGTATTTGAGCATCGGTCCTTCTTTGAGGTATAATACGTTTGAGCATAGGCTAATGTACAGCCGTCCACGGATTGCTGACGCCGAACTCTCTCATTTCAACGAGAAACAACCAGAGTCATGGAGACTACGGTTTCCACGAGTGTGTTGTGTTGAGGAGATACTGCTTGTCTTCGTCTAGTGCAGATTTCGCCGCAAGGTGAATACTGCCAAATTAAATTCAGGGCTAAGAGCACATAGTTCCGTTTCTAGCGAGAAGTAAAGCTCAAGGCTTGGTGACAACGGATGGATGAAGGCAATAATCCAGACGCCGATGGTGACTTCTCGAACGCGCCGATCTTCAACTTCAACAGCGACCAAGTCAAGTTCAACACCAACCGGTGCGACAACGCTAACGAGAACTACGGTTCCGCTTCGGCCTTTCTCTCGAAGTCTCTCCCAACAAGAAAAGGTATCCATTTTATGGATACCTTTTCTCTTGTTTAGGATTTCGTGGACCGAATCCATCCTCCGAGCATGCGACCGATTTCATCTACGATGCTTTCCAGTAAAATGTACTTTTTTACATCGATAGCCTTTGTGTCTTTCATAAGACGGATAAAAACCCGGAGCATGTTCAGTTTAAGACTACATCGTTCTAGTGTTGGCGCTTTTACTTCTTTCTGTTCACCACTTGCCTGAAGAATGCTTTCAATCACGTCAAGAATCAATTGTTCACATCGCTCAAAGATTGTGAATCGATCTTGTTTAGGCACGACCTTTCTGTACTCATGAAAGAGCTTGAACAGATCATACGCTTTTTTGAAGATCGGGATATCGAAGTTATTCATAGTCATGAAGATTTATAAGAATTTATTTAATCGGATCATTTCGTTAGAGAACCTCGTTTTAGCGTGGGAAGAATTTCGAAGCGACAAGGGCAAAAAGGCTGATGTTCAGGCTTTCGAGCTTTCGCTTGAACAAAATCTCTTTTCTCTGCATCGCGATTTGATTGCCAAACGCTACGCCCATGGACCCTATACGGGTTTCTACATTAGCGATCCGAAAGCGCGCCACATTCACAAGGCCATGGTGCGCGATAGAGTCTTGCACCATGCAATTTTCCGAATCCTGAATCCTATTTTTGAAAAGACCTTTATTGCCAATTCTTTTTCGTGTCGCGTAGGCAAAGGAACACACAGGGGGGTATTGTCCGTCGAGAACATGATTCGAAGAGAGAGCCGGAACCACACGAGACCGTGCTTTGTGCTCAAGTGTGACGTGCGGAAATTTTTCGATTCGATTGATCACGAAATTTTGTTAGCAATTCTCAAGAAGCGGATAATTGACTCGGATGCCATGTGGCTCATGAACCAGATTGTCAGAAGTTTTTCGGCCAGACAGACGACGCTCTTTGATCATCATGGTCTGCCGATAGGCAATTTGACTTCGCAATTGTTTGCCAATATTTACATGAACGAATTCGACCAATTCGTTAAGCACGACCTGAAGGTTAAATATTACGTACGTTATACCGACGACTTTGTGATTGTGTCGACTGACAAAAGATATTTGAAAGAACTTCTCGATCCGTTCCAAAAATTTATCAAGGACAAGTTGAAACTCTCTTTGCACCCCCAAAAATGCTCCATCCTTAGCACTGGTCAAGGAGTGGACTTTTTAGGATACGTGGTTCTACCACATTATCGCTTGCTTCGAAGCAAAACGAAACATCGGATATTCCGCAAGCTCAAATATCAGGTAACACGATTTCGTCGAGGCGAAATAGATGAACATTCTTTGTCCCAATCACTTCAGTCGTACCTGGGCGTGCTGTCTCATGCTCACACTTATCAATTGAGCCAAGACCTCAAAAACCATTACTGGTATTGGATTCACGAGTAAAATAAAATCCTCGCAAAATCATTTTATCTGCTTTGTTTTTTTTGTAACAAAAACGCGATCATTCTGGTCGCTCCGGATACTAAATTGTCTTGGCGGAGGGGGTGGGATTCGAACCCACGAGTCCGTGAGGACAGCGGTTTTCAAGACCGCCCGAGTAAGCCACTTTCGTACCCCTCCCATGAAATAATTCCAGAAAATTAATCTAATTAATTATATCTTGATAGAAATATACCGCAACGCTCTTCATCTTATATTTCTTGCCATCAACGATAATTCATTTAAAAATAAATCACCTCTATAATTCCCAATTCATTTGATTATTTTAAAAGCAGATCTTCTAAGTCGATCCATAACGGCTAAACCAATTCCTTTTTCGTCAATCGCAGAAATCAAGATATAATCAACTTTTTCCCGATCACATTTTCTAAGTATTTGGAATAATTTTCTCGAAAAATTTTTTACTTTCAAAGGATAAATTATTTTTATTTTTTGACCACTCTTTTTTAGGTCCAAATAATAGCGAGCCAACTCTTTCTCCTTTTCATTTTCAAATAAAACTATCTTTGCGTCAGGAGAATAATGTTGATACTTCATTCCTGGAGATTTCATTTGTTCGATCTTTTTGTCATGAAGAATCAAGCTGGGCAATTCTTCTTTTAATTCTTCGAAAGTAAGACCGCCCGGACGAAGCAAAACTGGTTTTTCGGTGGTCATATCAACTACGCTTGATTCAAGCCCAATTTGACATTTTTTTGATTTTATAATTCCTTCAACTTTTCCGTTGAAATCAGAAAAAACATGTTTAAAACAAGTCCCTGAAACTTTCCCCGAAATATTAGCTGAAGGAGCTGCTATCGGCACCCCCGCATCTTCTATCAGAGCCAAGGCAATTTTATTATCGGGCATTCTTATCGCTACGGTCTCTAAGTTAGCCGTTACTTCTTTCGGAACAATATCTTTTTTTCTTAAAACGATGGTTAGTGGTCCCGGCCAAAATCTCGAAATCAATCTTTCAATTATTTCTTTTTTATCTTTTTCTATTTCAGCAATCAAATTAATTTGATCTTCCTTAGCAATATGAACAATCAAGGGATTATCTGAAGGGCGCCCCTTGATAGCGAATATTTTTTTAATCGCTTCTGAATCCAAGGCATTCGCTCCTATCCCGTATACTGTTTCAGTCGGAAATATTACTAAGCCTCCTGATTTTATTAATGCTCCTGCTTCTTTTAATTGTCGAGAATTAAAAATTCTGGTTTTCATTAAAGTTAATATTACCAGAAATTTTAATAATCCAAAAAACAAAAAAGAATATTAGAAAAATACTCTCGTATTCACGATTGTGTTTATTATAGTTCAATAATCACCCGAATCTCTTTTTTCTTTTTGGTCAATGTGTTTATCCCGAGAGACATTTAAAAAAGCGGAGAGGGCGGGATTTGAACCCGCGCGGGATTGCTCCCAACACATTAGCAGTGTGTCGCCTTAAGCCACTCAGCCACCTCTCCTTCTTTCAAGATTATAACCAGTTCAATTAATTAAGCAACCTTTAGTGAACGGCACTAGCAATTTTCTTTCGCTGACCAATTATCCGGAAGGTAGCATTATCTTCTTTCAGATCAACTGAAATCGAAGAACCAATCACTACCTCAGAAGTAATTATCTTTAATGAAAGAGGATCTAAAATTAAGGACTGAATTTTACGTTTGAGTGGGCGTGCTCCCAAGTCTCGATCAAACCCAATCTTAGCAAGATAATCTTTAACTTTTTTCGAGAATTTAATATCAATTCCCTTAGAGTTTTTCAGTCTTCGAACTAATTTTTCCAATTCCAATTCGACAATCTTGCGAATTTCATCTTCTTTTAAATAATTGAAAACTATCGTTTCGTCGATTCGATTCAAAAATTCAGGACGAAAATGATCCTTCAATGCCTCGCCCACCTTTTCCTCCATCTGGCTTTGAGCCGGATCATCCTTCTCTTGACCAAAACCGAGCGGTCCGGCTTTTTGAATGAACTGCGACCCAATATTGGAAGTCATAATAATAATGGCATTCTTAAAAGAAACAACCCTTCCCTGAGAATCGGTTAATCTTCCATCTTCAAAAATCTGCAACAATAAATTAAAGAAATCTTGGTGAGCTTTCTCAATTTCATCAAGCAAGACAATGCTGTAGGGCCTTCTCCTTATTTTTTCCGTAAGCTGACCTCCTTCTTCATAACCAACATAACCCGGGGGTGAGCCGATCGCTTTAGCCACGCTATGTTTTTCCATATATTCTGACATATCCAATCGAATCATCGCTTCTTCATCATTAAATAAGAAAGAAGCCAACGATCGAGCCAACTCGGTTTTACCAACCCCAGTAGGGCCCAGGAACAAGAAAACTCCGGTCGGATGATTTTGATCGCCAATCCCGGCTCGACTTCGTCGAATCGCCCTGGTCACAGCTGAAATAGCATCTTTCTGCCCAACCACTCTCTGTCCGATAATTTTCTCCATATCCTCCAATCTCTTGGCCTCTTCATCAATCATTTTGGTTACTGGAATACCCGTCCAGCGAGAAACTATCTCGGCAATATTATCTTCAGTTACTTCTTCTTCAACCAGAGAATGATCTTTCTGAAATTTAACCAGCTTCTTTTCAATCTGACTCAGTTCCTTTCGGGCTTCTGGAATTTGACCATATTTAATTTCGGCTACTCGTTGCAAATCTCCTTCGCGCTGAGCCATTTCGGCTTTCAAAGACATCCCATCAATCTGATTGCGCAATTCTTTGATCCTTTTAACCATTCTTTTTTCAGCCCCCCATTTGCTGTCAATTTCTTTAATCTTTTCTCCGAGATCAGCCAATTCTCGCTCGATTGCCTTTAACCTTCTCTGACTCTCGCTTCCTCTCTCGTCTTTCAAAGCTTCTCGCTCTACTTTTAATCGAGACTCTTCTTGTCGATAATGATCAAGCTTTTCTGGTTCCGATTCAAGCTCTAGTCTTAAAGCTGAAGCTGCTTCGTCAATTAAATCGATTGCCTTGTCGGGCAAATATCGATCAGGGATATAGCGTTCGCTTAAATTAACTGCTTCTCGTAAGGCAGCATCTCTGATCTTAACCCCATGGTGAAGTTCATATCTTTCACGAATTCCTCGCAGAATATTAATGGTATCTTCTGTTGAAGGTTCGTTCACTTGAATCATTTGAAATCTTCTTTCTAGCGCCCGATCTTTCTCAATATATTTTTGATATTCTGATAAAGTAGTCGCCCCAATTGTTCTCAATTCCCCTCGAGCTAAAGCCGGCTTCAAAAGATTTGAAGCATCAATCGCTCCTTCTGCCGATCCCGCCCCAACAATGGTATGGAGTTCATCGATAAAAAGAATGTATTTCCCTTTAGCTGATTTTATTTCATTCACTAAAGCTTTAATCCGATACTCAAACTCTCCCCTGTATTTAGTTCCTGCAATCAAAGCGCCTAAATCAAGAGCGACGACTCTTTTTTGTCTCAATGATTCTGGAACATTGTTCCCAATTATTCTTTGAGCCAAACCTTCGGCAATGGCTGTTTTTCCCACCCCTGCTTCACCAACTAAAACAGGATTGTTTTTGGTTCGACGACTCAGTATTTGCATCACTCGTCTAATTTCCGCCTCTCGACCAATAACCGGATCAAGCTTTCCTTCTTCAGCCAAAGAAGTCAAATCCCTGGTATATTTCTTTAAAACTTGATACTTGCTTTCGGGATGAGGATCATCTACTGATCGACCTCCCCTAAGTTTAGCCAAGGCAGCCAAAAACGATTCTTGATTAATTTTTTCAGTCGAAAGAATCTCCCGAACCTGACCTTCCGTTTCTAACAAGGCCAAGAAAATATGTTCTGTCGAGATGAATTGATCTTTCATCTGTAAAGCTGTTTTTTTAGCACTTGCCAAAACCTGAGCTAAGTCCTGAGTAAGATAAAACTGTCCTTCTGTCATTTGGGCGCTTTCCACCTTGGGCAAACGATCAATCAAGCGAGCTGTTTTGTCTTTTAATTTATTAGTCTCAACTCCCATTTCCTTTAAACATAAAACAACTGTGCTTTCTGGCTGAGAAAGCAAAGAGCTTAATAGGTGTAAAACATCTATTCTCTGTTGATTATTCTGAGTGGCAATCGCTCTTGCCTTAATAATAGCTTGTTGAGAATTGTAGGTGAAATCTCCACCGCCAATTCCTTCATATCCTTCCATCATAAAAACAAAAATCTGTTAAATTAACTTACTAAAGTTTGGCATAGACTCAGCCAAGCGTCAAGATTAACTATCTCTCTGACCCAATTTTCCGGTCAGAGTTAATGCTTGGCCATTCCGCCAAACAATTAAAACAATTTGATCACCCGGATCACATTCTTGAATAATCCGATTCAACATATTATCAGCTGTGATCTTTTGACCATTAAATTCTAAAATTAAATCACCAGTCTGCAGTCCCATATCTTCTGCCGCTGATCCCGGAACAATCGCCCGACCGGTCGACATTTCTTCCACTATCAGAGCGCCATAATCATAAGGCAGGTCTTTTTCTTCCTGCACTTCCGCATCAACCATGACATAACTAATTCCTAAAAATGGATAAACTATCCGACCTGTTTCTTGAACGGAACGAATTGCTCTTTTGGCCTGGTTGATTGGAATAGCAAAGCCAACATTTTGAGCTTGTTCCGCCACCGCCACATTGACCCCGATAACCTTTCCGCTTAAATCAAGTAATGGTCCGCCCGAATTGCCTCGATTAATTGCTGCATCTGTTTGGATCAAATCATCCAAAGTGTCGCTATAGCCTGCACCGTAAGCACTGATCACCCGGCTTAAGCCAGAGACAATACCTGTTGAGACCGTTCCCTCAAACTGACCTAAAGCATTACCGATAGCCAAAACTGTTTGGCCAGGAACCAATTTATCGGAATCACCTAATTCTAAAACCGGAAAACCGCTTCCTTCTATTTGAAGCAAGGCTAGGTCATAAATAGGATCGCGCGCCAAAACCTCCGCCTCATAAACCTGATTATCGTTTGTCGTTATCTGGCATTCAATTTCTCCTTCTGGAACGACGTGTTTATTGGTTAAAATCAAGCCGTCTGATGAAACAAAGAAACCTGTCCCATAACTAATTTCTTCTTGAGTTATCGGTTGAGGCGACCCAAAGAACCATTCCATTCCATAGAAAGAATCAAATGTTACTTGGCGCGAAACCATAATAGTTACCACCCCAGGCAAGGATTGACTAGCTGCTTGAATAATTTTTTCTTCATGCGTTGTTTGGGGAAGATAATAAAAACTCTCTTCTTTAATAATTTCTGGCTCTCGTTCAATCAGTAAAATTTCATTATCCATATCAACCTCTTCCGAAACCAAGCAAAGCCAGGCCGTCAAGCCACCCAAGAAACCGATTAAACCGGCCAAAACAACAATCAATAAATCTCGCCAATTCAACTTGCGTTGATGATTGTTTTCTTCAATTTTATTAGAATTAATTTGCCCAAAATCCGTTAACATGATTCAAGAAATATTTAATTAAGATCAACGACTATAACGAATATTGTCTAGATAGAAGGTGAAACGACTAGAATTGTTATAGGGAGTAAAGATAATTTTATCATAGCGATTCTTGCTTCGCTGTTCGACAGACAAACCAGAAACATCAAAACTGTGTCTTTCAAAAGTATTGGCTTGCTTTACCTCCGGAATCATTTCTATGTCTAAAACACGAATAACTTGAGCAGGGGCAGTGTCTAAGATGCCATAAACATAATCTTGATCAACCGTAATTGATTGGCAATTGTTTTCGCCAACAGCCATAGTTCGGGTGATTGTTGTTGAAAAATCATCTTTATTGATTCGAACTATCTTGGCGGGAAAAGTTCCCAAACAAACATAGACATATTGCTCATTCTGAGTGATTGCCATTGGATTGTTCTCGCTTGTGGCAAGCGTCTTAACCAGAGTTGTATCAAAATCATTTTTATCTATTCTAACAACAATCCCTGGCTCCATATTCAAGCTAGCATAAACGAAACGATCATCTTGCGTTAATTCAGAAATACCGATTCGGCCAGTTTCTAGCTCTTTAACCGTAACTTGGAAAGAAGCATCTTTGCTTATTCGAGCTAATTTAGCTGGTCGAGTATCAAGGCTAACATAAAGATAATTGGCATCATGAATCATGTCGCTGATACGATTCGCCCCTGGGGGCAGATTGGCTACATTTGTCTCTGAAAAATTATTCTTGTTCACCCGAATGATACGACCAGGCGAAGTTATAAATCCGATATAAAGATAATCAGCATCTTGGACAATAGAAGTGGCTCGATTATCTAAATTATCGAAAGTTTTTGTTTTGACTGAAAAATCGCTCTTATTAATTTGAGCAATCCGACCTGGCAGTGTTCCGAAAGAAGCATAAACATAATAGTCATCTTGAACTAAATCTGAAATATCAGAAAATTCACGAGGAAATGTTTTATAGAAAACACGCGAAAAATCCTTTTTCTCAATTCGAGCAATCATACTGGGTGAAGTAGCTAGGCTAACATAGAGATAATCCCTATCTTCGATAACCGAAGTGGGCGTATTAGCCGATCCAATTAATTCTTTTGTAATTTTCTGATAATTCTCTTCTTCTGTCTCTCTGAATGCTCCCTTGTTCAAGGAAACTACTCGAGCTGGCTCAGTATTCAATGCGATATAAAGATAATCTCCTTGCGCCGTTATACTTTGAGCCTTATTCTCACCCACCCCTAAGTCGAAAGTTATCATTGATAAATCATATTTATCAATCTTGATGATTCTAGCTGGAGAAGTATCTAGCCCAAGATAAATAAATCCTTCGTCTTGAGCAATTGCCGTTGCTGCCGTGTCCCAAGAAGGAAGAATTTTCGAAACAGCGGCAAAATTATTCTTTGAAACTCGAACCATTCGTCCGGGTCTAGTTGCCATGGCAATATAGAGGAAATCTTCGTCTTGAGTCATTCGGTGAGCTGACTCTTCCCCCGAAGAGAGGGTGCTTGCCTGAACAGAACCATCACTCTTTGAAACGCGAGCAACTCGTGCCGGCGAAGTTCCTAAAACGGTATAGATATAGTCTTCATCATTAACTAGTGCGCGGACATCCGGCCCAGCTTCGCTCAATGATAGAGTCGTTAAGGTCATGTCACT
The DNA here is from genome assembly GCA_964477715.1 of uncultured Candidatus Saccharibacteria bacterium. Classification (GTDB taxonomy): domain Bacteria; phylum Patescibacteriota; class Minisyncoccia; order Minisyncoccales; family UBA1441; genus CAYZEC01. Next base: position 21,194 of record CAYZEC010000025.1, read on the forward strand.
TTTTCTTAGACGAACAATTTGACCAGGAGAAGTTTCTAGACCAGCATAAACATATTCATTGTCATGAGTTAAAGTCTGAACATTATTCTGCCCGGTATTCAGAACAAACGTTCTGGTTGTCATAAAATCAGATTTAGCTAAGCGAACTATTCGGCCAGGCGTTGTGTTAAGTCCGAGATAAACATAGTGATCGTCATTAACAACTGAAGTAACATAACTTTCCCCCTTGAGTAAAGTTTTCGTTTCGGATTGAGAAAAATCATTTTTATCAATGCGGACAACCTTTCCGGGAGAAGTATTGAGCCCAACATAAACATATTGATCATCTTCATCAATCGCTAGTGCATTGTTTTCACCAGCCGACAAAAATTCTGATTGGGCGAAAAAAGCCAGCACTTTTCGTCCTGTAACGCTTTGATTAATATCAAAAGTAATTTCGTTAGCAGCCAATAAATCAATCACGCCCAATTCACCAGAGACGCTAGCATGATAACCCTCTGGCCCAACATCAATTAAATTGGAAGCCTCTCCCGAAGTTTTAACTGATTTGCTCGTGCTAACTCGAATATAGTCTTGATTAGCACTAACAAAAGGGAGGTCGCCATTATTAATTATTGCTTCTATTAATTCACTCCCCGTCCAAGCAATGTCGCGCCCGTTTGTCGAATAAACAGTAATAAAATCTTCTTTACCCGTTTCTCGTCGAGCAAAAATTCGATACTCCGATCCATTATCTTTGGATTTATAGAAATAGGTATAGGTTTCCGCCACTCCGTTTAAATCATAACTCTGATTATAGCGAGGATCCTCTGGCAATCCGTCTGGCAAATAATAATGCAAATCAGCCTGCAAACCTAAATCTTCTTCTAACCGAGCTCCACCATCACGTTTTGGATAGCTTCCTTGATCAAGCTGATAAGAGCGAAGAGCCTGCTGGATTACAGCTAAATCTTCTTGCCGTTGATGATCTCGAGATCGAGCTTGGTTGTAATTTAATATCAAATAAATTGAAGCGATTATCAAAGCCAAAATAAGAATTCCGGCAATGATTTCGGCTAGAGATAAGTTGAATCTTTTCTTATTTGGTAAAGACATAATGCTTTTAATAAATTACTAAAATCATTTTAACATAATCCCAGAGCATGAAAAGCCAAACGCTCTCTCCTATTGAACCAAAAAACCATCAACATTATAGCCAAATAATAGATCAAAATGAACCATATTGTAGGCACCCAAGGCGCGACCGCCCAATTTATTCCCGAAAGAAAATAGATTGATTTAACTATTAAGAATAAAAATACATTCAACAAAAAACTTATGGGAGCAAGCCCTCCGCTAAAAAGAAAAACCAAGCCAATCGAAAAAATAATTGGCAAAAAAGAAATTACCATGATATTAGCGATTAAACCGATTAAAGATACCACTCCGAAATAATAAGCGACCAAAGGAGCAGTTGCTAATTGAGCCGATAAAGCTACCGCCAATAAGTCCCAAAAAGCCCGACCCGGTAAATTCCGAAATATTCTTTTAATCAAAGGAGAAAGATAAATTAAACCTGCAGCTGCACTAAAAGACAATTGAAACCCCACGTCCCAACGAAGCAATAGAGGATTATTAATAAGCAAAAATATTCCTGCCCAGAATAACGCCCTTCCCGGTCGAATTATTCGACCGATTAAATGACCAATCAAACCAAATCCAGTCATTAAACCTGCTCTTAAAATCGAAGGACGTCCTCCGGTCATTAAAACAAAAACTAAAATGACTATTAAAGAAAGTTGACTCGCTTTTTTGGGACTCATCTTGAAATATCCAGCCATGACACCAATCAATTGGATCAAAATAATTAAATGCATTCCGGAAACAACCGCGATATGATTTAAGCCAGTCCTTTGTAATTGCTTGGCCAAAATCGAATCAGCTGGAATTCTTTGCCCAAGTAGCATTGCCCTAAATAGTGATCCCGAAGGCTCAGCTATTTTTGAGTTGATCAAATCTTCTGCCTTTAATTTAATCTCTGACAAACCATAAGGAACAACATAAAGCCAATTAAAGCCAACTTTCTTTATCCTGGGATAAAAAAGAAATCCTTGCTTGTTTTCTTTTAGGCGATAATCTTGGAAATCTTCTGAATTTTCAGCTATTTTCCCCGCAATAATTAATTTCTGTCCGGGACGATAATCTTTTAATTCATAATCTCCAAAGATACCAATGTTTCCCTTTAGTTCAGCTGATTTAGCTAAAATAGGCCAATCCAATTTTAAAGACAATCTCGTTCCCGAAGAATAGTTGTCTGGGATTCCTGTAACCGTCGCCAAAAGAACAACATCTTCTTCTGCTTTCCACAAATCAGATTGACCCAATCTTTGATCGATTTGATAATTTAAAAAACCTGATCCTAGGCTGAAACCAATTAATAGAACCGCTAAAATTGAATTACGATCAATAAGCAAAATTAAAAAACCGCTAATAGCGGCTATCAATATTAAAAACCAAGAAAGTGACCAAAAAGAAGATATCGCTAGACCTACGAGAAAGGCCATGGCTAGGCGAAAAACAAAATCGCTAACCAACATTAGCGAATAGAGCAATGAGTAACATATTTCTGCTCCAATAAGCTAGCCCATTTTTCCAATTCAACCTGATCATAGCTTTTACGATGAGCGAAACGTTCATCCAATAATTTACCAGAGGCGTTAAATCTCTGTAAAAAATAATGATCAGCCCCTTGAATCATTTTACCAATCTCCATAATATCTTCTTGGCGAAGCTGATCAGCCACAACAGTTGTTCTAAATTCATGCAAACACCCAGATTGGCGAATAACCTTAATTGATTCTTGGATCAAGCTAAAATCTATTGAAACATTGGTTATTGATTCATAAAGAGACTGTGGCCCCTTAATATCCATGGCAAAATAATCAACTAAGCGTTGATTAATGAGCTTCACCAGAACATCGGGCCGGCTACCATTTGTATCTAATTTGATAGAATAACCGAGCTCTTTAACCTGTTTTAAAAAATCAATTAAATCAAATTGGATTGTTGGCTCGCCACCAGTAACCACCAATCCATCTAACTGATTAATTCTTTTTTTTAAAAAAGAAATAACCTCGGATTGGTTAATTTTCTTTAGAAACTTTTCAGGAATAACCAATTCCGGATTATGGCAATATCCGCAACGCATATTGCATCCTTGAGTAAAAACAATTGCGCTGAGGTGACCGGGAAAATCAATAAGAGAAAATTTCTGGAAACCTCCAATTTCCATTAATCTATTTTGATTGAACGACGATGTTTAAATTCTTCAGCCTTCCCTTCATTCCAATTACGAACTGGCCTTAAATAACCAACTATTCTGGAGTAAATCTCGCAATCTGATCCGCATTCCGGACATTGGCTTTGTTCGCCTGATAAATAACCATGAATAGGGCAAACAGAAAATGTTGGACTCAACGTAAAATAAGGTAAACGATAATTCTGACAGATTTTTTTAATTAATTTTGGAACTGTGCTTAAATCAGAAATTCTTTCTCCTAAAAAGAAATGAAGAACCGTTCCTCCAGTATATTGACACTGAATTTTATCTTGCAACTCTAAAATTTCAAACAAGTCATCGGTGTAATCAACTGGCAACTGCGAAGAGTTGGTGTAATAGGGAGCCGCCCCTTTTTGGTAATCAGCTTCATTAGCACAACGAACTTCGGGATAGTATTCTTTATCTTTCAAAGCAAGACGATAAGTTGTCGCTTCTGCTGGAGTTGCTTCAAGGTTGTAATTGACTCCTGTTTCTTCTTGGAAAGAAATTAATTTCTCGCGAATAAAATCAAGAACTTCCAAAGCAAATTCCTGTCCCTCGGTTGATCCAATATTCTGATCAATCAAATTCAAACTGGCTTCGTTTAAGCCAACTAATCCAATCGTGGAAAAATGATTATGCCAATAACCACCAAGATGTTCTTTTATGTTGCGTAAATAAAATTTAGAGTAAGGATAAAGATTGTGTTCTGTAAAATTTTCTAAAACTTTACGTTTTGTTTCTAAACTATCTTTGGCTAAAATCATCAGTTTTTCTAAACGTGCCAAAAAGTCTTTTTTGTTTTTAGCTAAATAACCTAACCGAGGCATATTAATCGTAACTACTCCAATTGAACCGGTTAAAGGATTCGCCCCGAACAAACCTCCCCCTCTTTTTTCAAGCTCTGAAGTCTTAATCCTTAAACGACAGCACATACTTCTGACATCTTCCGGCTTCATATCAGAGTTAACAAAATTAGCAAAATAGGGTAATCCATATTTTGCCGTAGCCGCCCATAAATAAGGAGAAATTGAATTCTCCCAATCAAAATCTTGAGTAATATTATAGGTTGGAATGGGAAAAGTAAAAACTCTCCCCCGACTATCGCCTTCAGTCATTACCTCCAAGAAAGCTTGATTAAGCAGATTCATTTCTTCCTGGAATTGACCATACGTTTCTTTTTGAGGTTGCCCCCCAATCAATACTGGTTGCTTTTGATAGTGGCTTGGAACGGTTAAGTCAAGAGTTAAGTTGCTGAATGGAGTTTGAAATCCCACCCGAGTAGGAACATTCATATTGAAAATAAATTCTTGCATCGCTTGCTTGACCTCCCCATAAGTAAGTCCATCGTATCTAATGTATGGAGCTAATAATGTATCAAAACTCGAGAAGGCAACAGCCCCAGCTGATTCGCCTTGCATGGTATAAAGGAAGTTACAAATCTGCCCTAGAGCCGCACGAAAATGTTTGGCCGGTTTACTTTCGATCTTACCTGGAGCTCCACGGAAACCAACCGTTAATAAGTCTTGAAGATCCCACCCAACGCAATAAACTGAAAGAGATCCTAGATCGTGAATATGGAAATCTCCTCTTTGATGTGCTTCTCGAATATCTTGAGTATAAATTTTGTTCAACCAATAAGCACTATTAATTTTAGAAGAAACATATTGATTTAGTCCTTGCAACGAATAAGTCATATTACTATTCTCCTTAACCTGCCAATCATCGTTGCGTAAATATTGATCAACAGCGTCAACATTGCTTTGATCAATTATTTGACGCATACGAGCATGTTGATCGCGATAGATAATATAAGCTTTGGCAGTTATGCGGTAAGGAGAAACCAATAAAACGTTCTCCACGATATCCTGAACCTCCTCCACCGTTGGTAAATCTTCTGGGAGTTCTTGCATAATCTTAGCCACAACTTGTTCAGTCAATTTCTCTGCTTCCGATAAACCAAACTCACCTGTAGCCTGACCAGCTTTATTGATGGCAATAGCAATTTTCTCGGCATCAAAAGGAACAACTTCCCCTGATCTTTTTCTGATTTTTTTAGGCTGAATTGATAATTTCTTCATGCTAATTAATTTAGTTTACACCTGTGGCAATAATTGTTACCCTGATTGTCTCTTTTTTTAAGTTTTTATCCAATGAAGTTCCAAAAATTAAACTCGCACCAGGTTTAATCGCCTGACAAACCCTCTGAGTAATCAGATGAACCTCATCTAGGGTTAAGTCTCCGGAACTAGCAATATTTAACAAAGCTGCTTTAGCTCCCTCTAAAGAAAAATCTAAGAGTGGAGAATTGAGCGCTACTTTAATCGCTTTAATCGCTCGATTTCGGCCTCGAGCAGCACCGATTCCAAATAATGCCGGACCAGCTTTTTTGATAATTGTTCTTAGTGAGGCAAAATCAACATTAATTTCTCCCGAAGCAACAATTAAATCAGCGATTCCCTGAATTGCGTTATGAAGAACTTGATCACACAGATTGAAGGCATTGACGAGCGAAGTTTTTTCGTCAACTAATTCTAATAGTCTATCATTTGGAATAACCAATAACGTATCTACCTCTGGCCCTAAAACAGCCAACCCTTCTTGCGCTACTCTTGCCCTTGGCTCTCCTTCAAAAGAAAAAGGAGTGGTAACAGTTGCCACGGTTAAGATTCCCATCGACCGAGCAATTCGAGCAATTACAGGAGACGCTCCCGTTCCCGACCCTCCGCCCAATCCACAGGCAATAAAAACCATATCTGCTCCTTCTAAAACTTTTTCTAAGTCGGCCCTAGACTCTTCCGCTGCCGCTCGGCCCAAATCAGGATTCATTCCCGCCCCTAGCCCCTCAGTTGCGATTCGTCCAATTTGAATTTTAACATCAGCTGGCTTTGCTCTTAAATCCTGGATATCTGTATTGACGGCAATTAACTCGACCCCTTCCATGTGTCGTTTTTTCATGCGGGCGATTGTGTTTGAACCAGAGCCACCCACGCCGATAATTTTTATTTTCTTACGTGGTTTCATAAAAGAAAAAAGCCGAATCTGTCGGCTTGATAAAAAGATTAAGGAATAAAGTGACGAACTATTCGGCGAAACCAGTTGCTGTTCTTAGAGGCGATCATTTCAATATCCTCATCAGTTGCTAACAAAATCAACCCGGCTGCTGTTGTCCAGGCCGGATCATCGTTTTCTAGTCCATTGATTCCCTGAGGAATGCCTCTTTTCGCTGTTAATTTAAAAACCTTTCGAGCACAATCAGTAATTCCTTTTATCTTTGCTCCGCCACCCGTTAAAATTACACCAGCCGGTAAATCTTGGCGACGGCAAGTGCTGCTAACTGATCGATAGGCCTCTTCTAAGATTTCTTCCATACGGGGACGAATCATCTTTACTAATTTCTTAGCTTGTTGGCTTTCTTCTGTTCGGCCCGTTATCTTTTTTTCAAAACAAGAACCTATTTCTTTTTTAAGTCTTTCTGCTTCAGATATTTCTATCTCTGCTCCAACCGCAATGTCATCTGTAACGTGAGAAGATCCTAGTGGGAAAATATGGAGATGCACTGGTTTGCCTTCTTGAAAAACAACCACCTTAGTCAAGCTATGGCCAATATCGACTAAAACAGCCCCTCTTTCTTTTTGCTGATCGCTCAAAGACGCTCGAGCACAAGCCAAGGGCGTCGCCACGATATCTTCGATTTGGCAACCAGCAGCTGAAATAGCTTCTTTTAATTTTTTCAAATGAGGAGAAAAAACTGAAAGGATTAAAGCCTCTACTTCCAATCGAGTTCCTGTCATTTCAAGAGGGCGTTCAATCCCTTTTTGTCCATCAATAATAAAGTCTTTAACCAAAACTCCCCAAAATTCATTATTGGAAGGGAGATTGACCGACTGTGCAGCTTCAATCGCCCGGTTAATATCTTCTTGAGATATGCGACCATCAGCTCGAGAAACTGAAACTAATCCATGGCTAGGCATGCTTGCGAAACGAGATTCACCAATATTAACATAAACCCGATCTACTTTTTCAGAACAAGACTTTTCTGCTTGTTCTATGGCTACTCGAATGCTTCGAGCCAGGCGGTTAACATCGTGTATTCCTTTTTTATTTAATCCTTCTGTTGGGCATTCGCCAAAACCAAGAAACTCCAAACTCTCTCCTTGAGGAGATTGTCTGGCCAGTAAAACCTTAACTGAACCGACTCCGACATCTAAACCTGTAATAATGCGGGATCGTGCCATATCAAATTAAATTTGACCCATTTTTTTAAGTTGATAGTATCTCTGACGAGACTCTATTTTCTTGAGAGCTGTTTTCTTTTGAGTTAAACCACTCTCTGCTCGTTGATGAAAACGTAATGCTTTGGCTTTACGCAATATCCCACTTCGGCGCACTTCTTTCGAAAATCGATCCGCTAATCCGGTCGATGTTTCATTGCTCTTTTTCTCAACTATTATAGGCATAATAAACTAAATATAATCCATTTATTGTTTTTTTGCAAAACTTGCTTAAGAGAAAGATCTTGTTTTTGTTTTTAAGCTTAATCTTGGCCCGGATTATCCTACTTGGATAATCAGATACTACGTTTAATCAAACTAATTATTTGACTTCGTTTAACTGATCTTTGTCTCCCAGTGCTCATAGTTTTTATTGTGACTGTTCCGTCCAAGGCCTCTTTTTGTCCAATGATGACAACGTATTTAACCCCCAGGCGATCGGCTCTTTTTAATTGCACCCCTAAAGATTCCCGATCAAAAGCCTCGGCTACTTTTATTTTACGATGACGCAATTCTTCAAAAAGCTTAACAGCTTCTTTTTTAGCTGAAGAGCCTATTTGAGCAACAAAAACACTCGGCTTCTCTTGATAAGATAAACGGCGACCAGCGGTTTTCATCGCTTCGACAATCCTTTCGATCCCCGCTGCTCCCCCCACGGCCGGTGTTTGCGGCCCTCCCAACAGCTCAACCAGTCCATCATATCGCCCTCCCCCAACTAAAGCTTTCTTTTCATTATCTTTGTCCGAAACAATTTCGAAAACTGTTCGAGTATAATAATCCAATCCTCGAACCAAATAAGGATTCAAGCGATAAGGAATATTTAACTCTCCTAATAATTCTAAAACTTCTTGGAAATGTTGGCGACATTCTGTTGAAAGGTAATCAACAGATTGAGGAGCTTGAGCCACGATTTTTTGACAATTTTCTTCTTTACAATCTAAAACTCTCAAAGGATTCCTTAAAAGCCTTCTTCGACAATCTGAACAAAGCTCTCTTTCAGTTTTCTTTAAATGTTTGATCAACGCTTTACGATAAACAGCTCTTTCGGCCGGTAAACCAATTGAGTTTATTTCAACCGAAATATTCTTGAGGTAAAGACTGGTTAATAGGTTATAGAAAAGAGCAATAATCTGAACATCCAAGATTGCATCTTGCCCACCAATAATTTCAAATCCGAATTGATGAAATTGTCGATAACGACCAGCTTGAGCTTTTTCATATCGAAAAAATGGTCCCCAGTGCCATAATTTTGTCGGCTGTGGTTGAGCTCGAAGACCATGTTCCAAGTAATACCTAACGGTTGAAGGAGTTCCCTCTGGGCGTAAAGCCAGAATCTCACCGCTCTTTGTTCTGAGGGTATACATTTGCTTTTCAACAATATCAGAAGTATCGCCTGTTCCTTTCTTGAACAAAGATGCATTTTCTAAAATGGGAAAATCTATTCTATTGAAACGATATTCTCGGGCAATCCGACGACAAGCATTTTCAACTCGATCAAAATAAGCACAATCCTCTGGTTTCAGATCGTGCATTCCTTTGGGCGTTTGAAAAAGTTCTCCAGCCATAATTAAGGATTAATAATTTCCATTCGCGTTAATGGCCATAGTCTAATAACTGCTCGGCCAATAATATTTTCAGCCGGTAAATAGCCCCAAAAACGAGAATCATAAGAACGATCTCTGTTGTCGCCCACTACAAAATATTGTTCTTCTTCTAAAACAACTGAAAAAGATCGGGCTGTTCCGAAATTAGGTAAATAATCTTCTTCTAAAATAAAAGTTTCTCCCGTGACATCAGTAATCTGAATCTGATTATCATTTGTTGAAATAGCTTCTCCGGGCAAACCGATGACTCTCTTAATAAATCTCCGAGAAGGATCAGTCGGTGCATAAAAAATAATAACTTCTCCTCTTTCCGGTGTTCGGAATCGATAACTGATTTGATCAACAATTAAATAATCCCCATCATAAAAATTGGGCTCCATTGAAGCCCCATCAATAACGAAAGGCTGGAAAAGAAAGTAGCGAATAGGCACAACGATCAATAGGGCCAAAACAACTACTTCAATCACTTCCCGCCAAAAAGAAAAAAAGCTCTTCAAAGTATCATTCATTTGATTTTATGAGCAAAACGTTACTATTGATTATAATAGAAATTGCCTTGTTTATCAAGGCAATGCTATAATAACCGCATGATTCTCATTGTTGGGTTAGGAAACCCAGGAAGGCAATTTAAAAACACCCCTCATAATCTTGGTTTTGCAACCATTGATCGTTTTCGAAAACATCATCATCTTCCCGGATTCACTAAAAAGAGCAAAGCGCTAATCAGTCGAGGTAATATTAATGGGCAAGAAATTATTTTAGCCAAGCCTTTAACTTTTATGAACGAATCGGGCCAGGCTGTTTTTCAATTGGTACAAGAGCATCAAATTAAGCCAGAGCAATTATGGCTCGCCCATGATGATGCTGATTTGCCTTTAGGGGCGGTTAAGATAGACGCTAATCGAAGTTCCGGAGGACACAAGGGAGTTGCTTCTGTTATTGAATTCTTGAAAACAAAAAACTTTTCTCGAGTTCGCCTAGGTGCTGCAACTGCCCAAAGAAAAGACTTAAAAGAATTCGTGCTAAAGTCATACAATCGAAATGAACGAGCTGAAGCTCGTAAAATGATCGAGCAAGCAATTATTGAATTAGAGAAAGATTTATTTAAAAAAGAACCGGCTTGAAGCCGGTTTTTTATCCTCGAGCCTATCTGCAAGCATTAGAGCATGCTTGAGATAACTCAATACGCCCTAAAGTTTAAGGATACTCGGGACATAAGGAGGGACTGTCCGTTTCTCCGCTTGCAGACAGACTCGAAGATAAAACAATCATATTATAGACACCGTCATCTATCTGTCAAATTATTGGTCTTTCTAAAAAAGAATGCTACATTATCAAAGATGAAGTTAATCATTGTCGAATCACCAACTAAATCAAAAACTATTGAGAAAATCTTGGGCTCGGAATATCGCTGTTTAGCGAGCATGGGCCATGTTCGTGATTTGCCTAAAAGCAAATTAGGGATTGATGTTGAAAAAGACTTTGAGCCTCAATATGTTATTCCGACTAAAGCGCGCAAAACTGTTAACAGCTTGAAAAAAGAAGCGAAGGAAGCCGAGAAAATTATCTTAGCCGTTGATGAAGATCGTGAAGGAGAAGCTATTGCTTGGCATTTAGCTCAAGCATTGGAATTAAAGAATTTTGAACGAATTGCTTTTCACGAAATAACACCGGAAGCAATTAAAACAGCTCTTCTTAATCCAAGAGAAATTGATTTAAATCTAGTTAATTCACAGCAAGCTCGTCGAATACTTGACCGATTGGTTGGATATAAGCTTTCACCATTTCTTCGGAAAAAAGTAATGCGAGGATTATCAGCTGGCCGCGTTCAATCCGCAGCCGTTCATTTGATTATTGAAAAAGAAAAGGAAATAAAAGCCTTTAAGGCTGAAGAGTATTGGACTATTCAAGGAATATTTTTAAAACAATCAGAAATCATTGAAAGCGATTTAATTGCCATCGATCAAAAGAAAATAAAGAAACCCGGGCTAACAAAAATTCAAGCTCAAAAAATAGCTCAAGAAGCTGAAAAATCATCGGCTATTATTAGCCGAATTGACCAAAAAGAAGAAAAAAGAAATCCGCTTCCCCCATTTACAACTAGCACCTTGCAACAAGAAGCCGGACGAAGGTTCCACCTTTCTAGTCGCCAAACCATGAGCTTGGCTCAAGAGTTATATGAAAAGGGTTATATCACTTATCATCGCACTGATTCATTTAATTTAGCTGAATCAGCTTTAAAGCAAGCAGAAGAATATTTAAAGAAAGAAATCGGACCAGAATATTGGCCCGGACAATCCAAGATATATCGAGCCAAAAGCAAGTTGGCTCAACAAGCTCACGAAGCTATTAGACCAAGTGATTTCTATCGAACTCCTGAAAAATTAAATTTAAAACCAGCTTCTTTAAAACTATATCAATTGATCTGGCAGAGAGCCCTAGCATCCCAGATGTCTTCAGCTATTTTAAATAAAACCTCAATTGATATTACCACTGGATCTTATCTGTTCCGAGCCACTGGCCAAACAGTTAAATTTGATGGATTTTTGAAGATATATCCCAATGCTTTAAAAGAAAAAATAATTCCTGAAGTTAATCTAAAAGATCATTTAGAGATAAAAGAAATCTCAGCCAATCAACACTTCACTCAACCCCCGGCTCGTTATTCTGAGCCGACCTTGGTTAAGAAATTAGAAGAGTTGGGGATTGGACGACCATCAACTTATGCTCCTATTATTTCAGCCATACAAAGTCGTGGTTATGTTGTAAAAAACGAAGAAAAAAGACTTGAACCAACTGAAATAGGACAAATAGTCGATAATTTATTAACTCAAAACTTCCCTGAAATAGTAGATGCTCAATTCACAGCCAGAATGGAGGAATCACTCGACTTGATTGCTCAAAACAAACAAAATTGGCAAGAAATAATTAAGAATTTTTATGAACCTTTTGAGAAGAATCTAAAAGAAAAATATGAATCAATTGAAAAAAAAGATTTAACTGAAAAAACAGACCGCCTTTGTCCTGAATGCCAAAGCCCTTTATTGATTCGGATGGGTCGTTATGGAAAGTTCTACGGTTGTTCTAATTTTCCAAAATGTCGCTTTACCGAACCGTTAAAGAGCAATAAAACTGGCGTTTCCTGTCCGGAATGCAAAAAAGGAGAATTGGTCGCTAAAAGAAGCCGACGAGGCATC
>CAYZEC010000026.1:0-3297 GCA_964477715.1 uncultured Candidatus Saccharibacteria bacterium
CTGTTTTCTTTTTCCGTTTCTCTATTAAACCATAGCTTTACTCTCAGTGGAATTAATCATTTGAGATTCGATTGGGATTTTTCTTTTTCGAGGCAGTAATATGGCTAATAGAGAGCATTTATTCTTGTAGTGTAGTTCTTAGTAATGCTATACTCGAAGCAGAACGAAAATGATAGTTAAGGACATTATAATGATGAAAGATAGAATTGAATTATACAAGCAACTTGAAAAGAAAACAGATTCTGTTGTGCTTGTATATTTTACTGGAGACAGAGTTGGGTTTCAAACTCAAATGGGACAAGATGTTTATGATTTATTCGTTGATCAATTAGAAGCAATAGGGAAGGTTTCGAGAATATCACTTATACTCTATTCTCGTGGAGGAGACACAACTGTTGCCTGGAGCTTATGTAATCTAATACGTTCATATTGTAAGGAATTATATGTTATCATTCCTAATCGTGCCCATAGTGCAGCTACATTACTAAGTCTTGGTGCCGATAAAATTTTCATGACGAAGCAGGCGACTCTTAGTCCGATTGACCCATCAATCAATACTCCATTAAATCCAATCAATTCTAGTAATAATGAAAAACTTCCAGTAAGTGTAGAATCAATTAAGGGGTTTATCCAACTTGCTAAGGAAGAATTAGGGATAATCGGATCTGAAGAAAGCTCTGAAGTATTAAAAGTTTTATCAAAAGAGATTCATCCCTTAGTATTAGGTGATGTTTTTAGAGCAAGATCGCATATAAGGATGCTTGCAAGAAAACTATTAGAAGTGCACTTTAAAGGGAATACTGAAGCAATAGAAAAAATAACTAATTTCTTGTGTAGTGATTCTTGGAATCATAACTATACAATTAATAGAAAAGAGGCAGAAATATCTTTGGGGCTTAATATAGAGAAACCTGATGATGAGTTATACTCCATATTAAAAAGCATTTATGATGATATTAGTAACGAATTACAATTAAGGAAGCATTTTAATCCTGCTGAGATTCTAGGGGTAAATGATCAGGTGATTTATGAAAACAAGAGAGCAATACTTGAATCATTGGCTTTTGGGCAGTATACTTTTGTAACGAAAGGGGTGATTAAGAAAATTAAACTTGAAAATGGGCAAGGAATTCAGATTCAGGAAAATAGATTTTTTGAAAACTGGGTAAGGAGCGAATAAAATGAATACAACCGTTAAATTTAATGATATTTCCTCATCATATACAACCAGTAGGGCAGGGCTACTTACATACCCAACTACAGCGATGCCTGATTTCAATGCGGTTTATATATACGATGTAATAAATGGAATGCAAGCAGTAGCTAGTGGGATGCTCAACAAAATTCAAAGCAAACTGACTTATCCTGAAGTTGAATTGTATCGTGAAAAAATTATCGTTAAACATGATGATTTTGTTAGATTTAAAAATCATCTAGAAGCAACAGAAATTCAAGAGAATCCGAGTTTAGACAAGTTAATAAAGAAATTTTCAAAGTAATTTACTTGTGAAAATGGAAAAATATACTCTTGAGGTATTAACTCGTAGCCATAACAGAGGTGATTTTTCGTGTGGCATTTTGGAGTTGGATGATTATCTAAAAAAAGATGCCAGGAGACATAATACCTTAGGAATCAATCACACAAGGGTGTTGGTTGAAAATGGAAGTAAAAATATCATTGGTTTCTTTAGCTTTGCTGCAGCAGCAGTTTCCCAAGACTACTTCAATAATGAGTATGGACTTCCAAACTACGATATACCCTGCTTCCGATTAACCAGATTTGGTATAGACCAAAAGTATCAAAAAAAAGGAATTGGTGAATATTTGTTATTTTGTGCTCTAAAATATGCTAATGAGTTGAGTCAAAATATAGGGGCATTTGCTGTAGTAGTAGATGCTAAGAATGAGTCTGCAAAATCTTTTTATATTAAACACGGTTTTTACGAATTATCAGGCTTAGTAGTATACTTACCTCTAAAAGAATTTCGTAAAACTCTTTAATCATCATCATTACATAGACTCTTATCTATAGCCTCCAACATTTCAATAATCAAAATCCTGACATTGTGACCCTCTGATGCCCTAACTACAATTGTCGTATGTTAGGGTTAGAAAAAAATCATATGATCATTTATAGAGATCAGGCAATCTCCGCATTACAGGCAGTCATGCTCAGTGGGTCTTCGTATGAAATCACTCATGCAGATGGTTCCAAGCAGCGGGTGACCAGAGCCAATATTGCTGAGATTAAGGAAGTAATCCACTTCTGGCAGCAGGAGATTGATATCCTCGAAGGGAAGGGAGGTCCTCTGCATGTCAGACCGAACTTCTAAGATCTCAACACTCGATAAGTTCATCTCCTACATTTCCCCAGCAGCCGGAATCAAGAGGCTTCAGGCAAAGGCTGCCATTGATGCCTATGCTTTCGGATCTTCCGCTGGTTATACCGGAAAGAAGACCCGGTATGGATTGTCGAACACTCTGCCGGTTGGAGATGATACTGATTACTCATTAGCACAGCTCAGGAACTATTCCCGCTCTCTGGTGACCTATACCACCATCGGAGCCGGGGCAGTCTATATCAATGCCTCCAACACGATCGGGACCGGGCTCAAGATGCAACCCTCGATTCTGGAGAATATGATTCCCTTATCGAAGAAACAGATTGAAGCCCTTCAGGTCCAGATCAAACAGCGATGGAAACTTTGGGCAGAGAGCACCGATTGTGACTTCCATGGGCAGTTCACCTTCAACCAGCTGCAGTTCCTCATGTATCTTTCAAAACTCACCAGCGGGGATGTCCTGGTGACTCTGCCCCTGGCTCATGAGGATCGGACAGTGAACGGCCTGAAAGTGAACATCATTGAGGCTGACCGGGTACGTAATGATCACCTCAAAAGCAACAGCAAAACCCTGGTAAACGGGGTAAAGCTTGATGCTCAGGGAAGACCGGTCGGTGTGTATATTCACTCTTCAGAAAACCAGCTTGAAGACAATTCTGCTACGTATGTTCCCTTCATTGGGACAAAAAGTAAAAGACGTAATGCCTTTCTCTGCTATACACCGAAGAGACCGAAAGAGTACCGGGGCAAACCGTTTCTATCACCAGTGACTGAGACGATCAAGAAGCTGGACCGGTACTTCGAGAGCGAGATCACAGCAAGTGAAGTGAATTCACTATTTGGACTCTTCATCAAAACTCCTTCAGGTGATGCCAGCTCAATCCTGGGGAAGACACCTATTACCCGCAATCCTGAAGCCACCTATCCAGATGCTCCCGATTACTCATTGGAGCCT
>CAYZEC010000027.1:0-4074 GCA_964477715.1 uncultured Candidatus Saccharibacteria bacterium
GGTCCGGCTCAAATTTCAATCATTCAAATGGTTCCTGGGCAACCGGCCAAGTTTAAGGTTACGGTTCCGGTTTTACCGGAAGTCAAATTGCCTGATTATCATGCCTTGGCTAAATTGATTAAAAAAGAGACTCCGGAAGTAACTGAGGAAGATGTTAGTGGGGCATTGAAATCCTGGCAATTAAGTCAAGCTCGCTTTGAAGCATTAGATCGACCTGCTGAAAAAGGAGATTTTGTTCAGATTGAATTCACCTCTTCTCTTTTTCCGGGCGACCCTCAAAGAGATCAATTTATTTTGGGCGAAGGGCATCTGGTCCCGGGCTTTGAAGAAAAATTAATTGGCTTAGCGACTGGCCAAGAGCAAGAATTCGAATTGACTTATCCTGATCCCTACTTTGTTTCTCATTTAGCCGGAAAAGAAGCTCATTTCCGAGTTAAGATGTTGAAGGTTGAAAAAGTAAATTTAGTTGAAGTGGAAGAATTAATTAAGCAACAGAATGTTGCCGAAAGTTTAGATGATTTGAAAGAACAAGTTAGGACTGATTTAGAAAATCAAGCTCAATTATTGTCTAGCCGGAAATGGCGTCAAGAAGTTTTGATCAAGATAGCTGAAGAGACAGAAGTTGAGTTGCCGAAGATGATGGTTGAATATGAGCAACTTCGTTTAATTGAAAGCCTGAAAAGACAAGTTTCCGAACAGTTGAAAACTGATTTTGCTGATTATTTAAAAAAGATTAATCAGAAGGAAGAGGATTTGAAAAAAACTTATCAAATGGAAGCAGAAAGAAACGTAAAGCAGTTTTTGGTTTTAAGGTCTCTGCTGAAAGCAGAAGAGATAAATGTTTCTGAAAAAGAAGTAGCCGAAGAGAGTGAAAAAATCAAAGCTAGTTTAGACGAAAAACAGCGGGCCGAGGTTGACCAGGAACAGCTTCGAAATTATACTAGAGATGCTTTAACGCGCGATCGTTTATTCCAAAAATTATCTTCAAAATAATGAATCTTATTCCAACTGTTATTGAAAAATCAAGTTACGGGGAACGAGCTTATGATATTTTCTCTCGTTTATTAAAAGAAAGGATTATTTTCTTGGGAGGGTTGGTTAATGATACTAGCGCTAATTTAGTTATTGCCCAGCTTTTGTTTTTAGCTTCTCAAAATCAAGAGAAAGATATTAAGCTTTACATTAATTCACCTGGGGGGTCAGTTACGGCTGGCTTGGCTATTTATGACACCATGCAACATGTTAAACCTGAAATTTCAACTATCTGTGTTGGCTTAGCAGCTTCAATGGGAGCTACATTATTGGCTGCCGGAGCCAAGGGAAAAAGATATGCTTTACCCAACTCTGAGATTATGTTGCATCAAGTTGCTGGTGGGGCTTCAGGGATGGCTTCAGATATTGAAATTACCGCTCGGCAGATTTTAAAGATTAAAGAGAAGATTAATTTGATCTTAGCTGATCATACTGGGCAGAAAATTGATAAAATTGCTCAAGATACCGATCGAGATTTTTATCTTTCTCCAGAAGAAGCCAAAAAGTACGGGTTGATTGATCAAGTTTTGAAAACTCAGAAGTAGAAAACTTATTTGACACTGCTGGTAGCAGTGATAAAATCTAGACAGAATGACTTTTTCGAAAAATAAAATTATTTTTCTAATTATCGCTGTTTTGTTGATTGTTTTGGTTGTTTTAATTTCTTGGGGATCGCGTATCGAAAAAGACAAAAACGTTATTTCTTCAAAAGGATTATCCGTGACCGATGAAGCCAAAGAACAAGTTGGTTCAGAGGGCGAAGTTTTGGTTTTAGACGAATCAACGGGCGAAGAAGTTCCTTTGAAGACGGCTATTATGCCGATCGATGTTTTTAACACCAGCGGTGTTATTCGCGAAGTTTTAAACAATGGCATCATTGTTTATGCTGACAGTGGTGAAAGTTTTGCGGATGGAGAATCAAGAGAGATCAGTATTATCTTTAATGAATTAACCATCACCACTTCGCCTGATCGCCAAGTGCGTTGGGTTGGCACTAGTGGGCTTTATCAACTATTACCTGGGATGAGAATTGTTGTTGAGTCGGATGAAAACATTCGAGGAAAACTTAAGTATGAAGCTAGATATATTAATATTCAATCATGAAAAGAAAAGTTTTCTTTAAATCTTTAGCTTATCTTTTATCGGTTATAGTTGTTAGTTTCTTTGCCGGTTATTTGGTATTTGCTACCTGGACTGGTCCTTCAACTACTCCGCCTGACGACAATCCATCTCCACCGTTTACTATTACCAGTAGCCCTCAGGCCAAAACAGGGCGAATATCAGCTCAAGCTTTCTTAGATTATAATGACCAGGATTATTATTTGAAAGATGAATACGGGAATATGAGATTATCGGGTAGTTTATCTTTTGAAAGCGCTTTGACCGATTACACTCGCGCTTATAATATCTACGATCCGACAGCTTCTTATTCAAATGCCTTTGATCCTTCTGATCCCAACAATCCCAAAACATTTACCGGGGTTATTCCCTTAGATGCTTTGCCTTATTAAATTAAAGATATATTAATATGTTGAATCATTTTAAAAAAATTAGTTTAACCTTAAGCTTGTTTATTTTAGCTCTTTGCTTCGGCTTCTTAATTCAAGCATGGACTGGACCGACTTCAGCTCCGCCAGGCGACAATCTACCTCGACCAATTAATGTTGGAACGGATGATCAAGAGAAAGCTGGTCGCATCTCAGCTACTGAATTCTATGATGCTGACGATCCTGATTACTATATTAATCCTTCTGGAGCATCAAAAGTCTCTGGTTCGGTTTCAATCGGAGGTAATTTGGTTGATCTAACCAATAGCAAAACTATTTATGATGCTTCAACCGGACAGATATCTCCCTTGGTTATGCCTTACAAGAAAGGAGCTATTACTTCTGACTGGGCTACAACTGATTATACTGCTGGGTATTATGATGTTAGTGCGTTGAGTGCGGAGAATGTGGGTACAGGAATTAGTTACGGAAGAGGGCAGACGGGAACAAAACTAGGTGAACCGGCTCAACCAAGCTGTGTGGGCAAAACTGGACTGCAGTCTATAAGTTTTACCTGGCTGCCAAATATAATTAGATATTTCTGTGGCTCATCGAGCAAAATGTATTCGCCCACTCGTTCCGGCGCATTAAACTGGACCAATGCCGTTAGCTACTGCAACAACTTAAGTCTATGGGGCTACACCGACTGGCGCCTTCCAGATAGATACGAACTCCGAGAAGATTTCGGAAACTCTGCCTGTGCCTGTGTAGGATGGAGTGGGAGCGGCGATGGGCAAAGCAGCTGTGATCTTTCTTCTCAGTGTGGCTCGTGGGATGTTGCAGCCGCAGCCAGCACCTACTGGTCCTCTACTGAGTCAGGTTCGTATGCTTACGTCGTGCTCTTCAATAGCGGCTACGTGCGCACCTACAATAAGACCTACGACGTCTACGTGCGGTGCGTCCGCGGGTAAATAAGTTTGGAATTTGAACTCTGGTAAAAATTTTAACCGTTAGGTAAAATTTTTACCGAGAGAGACAAGAAAACAAAGGTCGAAAATCAATAATTTAAAAAAGAATATCGCCAGAATTTCGGAGAATGGCTTCTGAATTGAAGCTGACTCCGGAAGAGAACGAGAGGGAACTTATTTCGTTTTTCTGCTTGATTGAATCGCTCAATCGAGCATAGGTGAGCAGAAAGTCTTTTTATCAAATCAGACTTTTGGTGAAGGATAATGGAAAACAAAAGCGGCTGGGTGGGGCGTCGTGGTTGCAGCCGCAGCCAACAACTACTGGTCATCTACTGAGTCAGGAACGAATGCTTACAACGTGAACTTCAATAACGGCAACGTGAACAACAACAATAAGACCAACAACAACTACGTGCGGTGCGTCCGCGGGAAACAAATTCTATCTCAGGCTTTTTTAACAAAAAAGAGCGCGATCTTCTTAAATATTTAAATGGCTCAACAACACCTGACTCTTTATCTGAAACTTTTTCAAATGACAAAATATTTTTACGGACAGATCAAAAATTTTCCTCGAGAATATAAATATA
>CAYZEC010000028.1:0-7415 GCA_964477715.1 uncultured Candidatus Saccharibacteria bacterium
AAATGGCTCAACAACACCTGACTCTTTATCTGAAACTTTTTCAAATGACAAAATATTTTTACGGACAGATCAAAAATTTTCCTCGAGAATATAAATATACATTAGGACAAGAAATTATTAATCTTTGCTGGCGATGCTTAGATCAAACAGTTCGGGCCAATGCCCGCCCTAGAGATGAAAGACACGTTGAGATTAAAAAACTTAACGTGTTTTTTATTTGTCTTAAATTAAGATTGAGAATGGCTCAAGAAATAAACATTTTGTCAGCCAGACAATATGTTCATATTCAATCTAACTATATTCAAGAAGCGGGTAGAATGATTGGTGGCTGGCAGAAGTGGGCTGACAAGCTAAAACAGGATTAAAATGCATGAAATATTTAACCTGGAAAAAATCTATCGAGCTTATCTTGATTGCCGAGAAAACAAAAGAAAAACAATCAATGCTCTTAAGTTTGAACAAAACTTAGAAGAGAATCTGTTTCTTTTAAAAGAAGACTTATTAACCAAAAATTACCGGCCGAGCCGGTCAATTTGTTTTGTGGTTACCAAGCCCAAACCGAGAGAGATTTTTGCCGCTAGTTTTAGAGACAGAATCGTTCATCATTTATTAGTTCGCGAAGTAGAAAAAATAGGCGAGAGAGCTTTAATTTACGATACTTTTTCTTGCCGAAAAAACAAAGGAACTCATTTAGCAGTAGATCGACTAAAAAAGTTTATATTGAAAGAAAGCCAAAACTACAAACGGCAAACATATTATGCTCAATTAGACATTGAGGGTTTTTTTATGTCAATTAACCATGACATCCTTTATTCTCTTTTTGAAAAACTAATTTCAAAAAAGAATAAATCTGAACGCTGGCAACGCGATATTTTATGGCTAGCACGAATTATTATTTATCATAAGCCAACACAAGATTATATTATTAAAGGCTCAAAAGATCTTTTTTCTTTAATTTCACCGCAAAAATCACTTTTCCATTCAAAAGATAAAAATGGGTTGCCAATTGGTAATTACTCTTCTCAATTTTTAGCCAATCTCTATTTAAACGAATTAGATCAATTTGTTAAAAGGAAATTGAAAGCTAAAAGTTACGTTCGTTATGTTGATGACTTTATTTTATTAAATCAAGATAGAAATAGATTAAAACAATGGCATCAAGAGATTAACGATTTTTTAATTAAAGAACCGAATTTAAAATTAAATCATACTAAAACTAAGATTCAATCAATCCAGAAAGGGATTGATTTTTTGGGTTATTTCATTAAGCCTGATTATGTTTTAGTTCGCCGTCGAGTAGCTCGAAGAGCCAAAGATAAAATTCAGACAATGATGCTAGATGATCAAAATCCCAAATTGATTTTATCTTCCATCAATTCTTATTTTGGCCATTTCCGACATGCTTATAGTTTTAATTTAAGACGGTGCTTTATTCGGAAAATCAATAAGCTGAAAAAAGAAACATTTATTTAGGGTCTGTATGGGATTGCCAAAAAACAAAAAACGAACAATGCTTTAAATTTTCAATAAAAATCTGGAGAGAAATTTATTTATCCTATCAATTTCTGATTTTGCCTGAAGAGACACATCGCCTAAAAACAGTACAATTATTCAGCTAAGCTGAATTCAATTAGAGATCTTTTTATAATTTCATCTTCCACGGCAAAGCCAGGCCGATAAATAACGTGCTCGCTATAATCAATATCATCAAAATAAGACAATTGAGAACGAAATATTTTAGCGTTGAACTCAGCTCCAAAAATAGCCTTGCTTTTTTCTTCTATCTCAGCCAGAGAGCAGAGGTCTTTTAAAATAAAATAGATGTCGACATAATCTTTCCATTTAGCTCGGCGACCAAGAGCATGGGCCTTCATGGCCGCTAAAGTTATTAGATTAGGTAAACAGATAGAATGGTCAATTTTTTCGGAAAATTCTATGGTGTAAGGATAATGGAAAAAGGTCAATCTCACTCCATTAACCAGCACCGTGTATTCTCCCTTTTCATCATGGAAAACCTTTTCAATTTTATGGTTATTAATAATTTGTTGTCGGATCTGTTGGCTAGAGAACTCTTCCATGCTGAACAAGTTAAAATCGATTGATTCACGATGACCGATATGCAAGGCGATAGCTGTTCCGCCAACTAATCCGAACTTGCTAGAGAATTTTTCCAACAAAGACCAGATGGCAGCTTGTTCTTGAGTCAAGATTTCTTTATGCATCTTGTTCCGGAACATATTTATTGAAATAAAGTTGAAAATAATTCTTGATCGCGGGGCGATAATTACATCTTTTCTTTTTTAATCCTTGTCTAAAGACAGTGGCCACCTCTTTTAATCCCAATATTTTAGTCAATTGCCTGAAATCACTCCAATCGCCTTGATTTAAAACTGCTTCGACGATTGCGTCGACAGATAAATTCTCGTAATTGTGAGTAGACCAAACCAAATAAGGCCTTTCTTTAATGAAATTGTTGATTGTCATACATTTTTATTCTAGCATATCTAATTATTTTTTCGTATTCTTCAATGAAAAGAATTTGTGTAGTATAATTAACGATAGTTAGTCATGAATTTAAATAATTTTCGAAAAAGCTTATTCTGGGATGTTGATCAAAATGCCCTGGAATTAAAAGAAAATGCCCAGTTTATTGTCGGGCGGGTTTTAGACTTTGGGAATATAAAAGAATATTTAGCCATAAAAAAGATTTATGGCTTAGATAGAATTAAAGATTTGGCTCGCCATCATGTTTTTTCTGATAAAAAAAGTCTTAATTTTTGGTCAATTATATTAAAAATTCCTTTAAAAGATTTAAAATGCACCAAGAATTCATCGCGCCAAACACCAAGCGCGTTCTTGAGGCGTTGAGCAACAGTGGCCTAACGAAAGATTTTTATCTAGCCGGAGGAACCGCTCTAGCGCTTTACTTGGGTCATCGCCATTCAATCGATTTGGATTGGTTTTCGGATAGTTTTTTTTGTAATTCAAAATTCAAAGAAAAACTTTCTAAGATAGGCAAATTAATTATCAATCAGATGGACGAAGGCATTCTTAATGGAGTTCTTGATGGGGTTAAGATTAGTTTTTTTGACTATCCATATCCGTTAATTTCTGAAAAAACCAAGTATCAGAAAAATATCTATTTGGCCGGGAAACCCGACATTGCCGCCATGAAATTGGATGCTATCGCGACTCGAGGAAGTGGCAAAGATTTCATCGATTTATATTTTTTGCTCAAAGAATACAGCATGGAGGAACTCTTAGGTTTTTTAAGAAAAAAATTTAGAAAGATAGAATACAACGAAACCCATCTTTTAAAGCATTTGATCTATTTTGATGATGTTGATACCGAGAATATGGTCAAAATGACAAAAGAGATTGACTGGAATGAAGTTAAGGATAGTCTAACGGCTACAGTCACAGAACATTTAAACAATTCAAGCGCCAATTCAGATATTATTTGAAAGACAAGTTGATATTTGAAATAGTTCTCTAAATTAGCTATAATAATAAAAGAGAAATTAATCACGATCAATCGCATAGAATCTGTTTGTTCGGGATGGAGAAAGATCATAGTTGAGCAATGAAAGAATTGAAAAAAATTTTAAACAAAAACAAGCAAGTCGATCATTCCTTTAATATGTCTCTCAATTGAAAAGCTATTAAGGAGGTTTTTGTTTTGAAAAGAGATTCTCGGTGATTGGTCCATTATAAACATTATGGAACCAATTATTTTGTTAGGCGGAGGAATAGTTTGCTTGCTGGTTGGCTTGTTCTTGGGTTATTGGGTTCGGAAATACACGCGCAAAAGAATCCAAGACAGCCTGGAAGTAAAAATCCAGCAAAAGATAGATCAGGCTCGGAAAGACCGGGAATCTATTTTAGAAAAAGCGAAAAAAGAATCTGAAAGATTAATTGAAGAAGGAAAAAAGAGGCTGAGCGAACAAGAATCTGATTTGCTGAAAATCAGAGAAATGTTGTTGAAGAAAGAAGAATCTTTAACGGAAAAAGATTCATCTTTGGAAAGAAAAGAAAAACAGATTGAGCAAAGCATCAATCAAGTTAAGAGATCTCAACAAGAATTAGATGAAAAAAGAAAATCAATTCAGCAAAAATTAGAAGAAATTGCTCATTTGACCGAGAAAGAAGCAAAAGAAGAACTTTTAAGCAGAATTGAGCAATTATCTAAGCAAGATCTTTTTGCTAAGATGACTCGTCTGGAAAAAGAAGGAAAAGAGCGTTATAAAACAGAAGCGCAAAAGATAATTGCGCTAGCTATTCAGAAATATGCTATCTCACAGATTGCAGATCTGACTACCAGCAGTGTTTCGATTGGCAATGAAGATGTTAAAGGCCGAATTATTGGCAAGAGCGGTCGCAATATCAGAGCCTTCGAGCGAGCTGCGGGAGTGGAATTAATTGTTGATGAAGCTCCAGGGATCGTAGCTGTCTCAAGCCATAATCCAATTCGTCGAAGGATTGCTCAATTAGCCCTAGAAAGATTGGTTGAAGATGGACGGATCCAACCAGCTCGGATTGAAAGAGTGGTTAACAAGATAAAAGAAGAAGTTAAAGAGCAAATTAAACGAGCGGGCGAAGCCGCTATCTATGAAACGAAAATCGTTGATCTTCATCCCAAGTTGGTGGAATTATTAGGAAGGTTACACTTTCGAACCAGTTATGGGCAAAATGTCTTATTGCATTCAATTGAGGTAGCCTTGATTGCTGAAACCTTAGCGGGTGAGATTGGGGCCGATCAAGCAATTGCCAAGAAGGCAGGATTGCTTCACGATATTGGCAAGGCAATTGATCACCAGATTGAAGGTTCTCACGTTGAAATAGGTATTAAGATATTGGAGAAATTTGGAGTAGAGCAAGCAGTAATTGACGCCATGAAGAGTCATCATGAAGATTATCCTTATGAAACAGTAGAGTCAGTTCTGGTTCAAGCTGCTGATGCTATTTCTGGTGCTCGTCCAGGCGCTCGTCGAGAAAACATGGAAGATTTCTTAAAGAGGTTGGAAGACTTAGAAAGAATTGCCAAGTCGATTAAAGGAGTGGAAGATTGTTATGCTATTGAAGCTGGGCGAGAAGTCAGGGTTTTAGTTAAAGCCGAAGAAGTTGACGATTTTGAAGCTCATCGAATTGCGCGAGAAATCGTCGAAAGAATTCAAGCCGGCTTGACTTATCCAGGAGAAATCAAGGTAAATGTAATTAGAGAGTCGCGGGCAGTAGAATATGCGCGATAAATGTGCTATATTATCAGCGTAAATCAAAGGTCGAAACTAACCTAACTTTAATTTTATGAATAAAGGAGAGTTAATCGACAAGCTAGCCGATAAAACCGGTTTGGCTAAGAGTAAAGCGGGCGAAACCATAGACGCCTTGTTAGACATTATTGTCACTTCCTTAAAGAAGGGAGAAGAAGTCAACTTGACCGGCTTTGGTAAGTTCGACGTCCAGAAGCGCAAAGCACGTGAAGGACGCAATCCGCAGACAGGCAAGTCCATTAAGATTCCAGCCCGAAAGGCACCGCGATTCAAAGCGGGTAAAGGATTGAAGGACTCCGTCAAATAAGTATCAGTTTGAGAAATCAAGGCCCCGCTAAAACGGGGCTTTGATTCTTTTAAAGACTAAAATTATGGAAAATTGTGTTTTTTGCTCTATTGTCAATGGTAAAATCCCAGTTGCTAAGATATGGGAAGATGAAAAGTTCCTAGCTTTTTTGGATAATCGCCCTAATACGCCTGGGATGACCCTAGTTATTCCGAAACAACACTACGATTCCTATATTTTTAATCTGGAAGATGATTTTTATCAAGAATACCTTCTAGCTGTTAAGAAAGTGGTTCAGTTATTAGAAAGAGCTTTAAAAGTTAAGAGAGTTATTTTAGTAGCTGAAGGATTGGGCGTTAACCATGCTCATTTTAAGCTTTATCCAGCTTATGGATTGAGAGATGATTTTGTCGAAACGGAAAAACCAGAAGAAGTATTCTTTAAAGAATATCCGGGTTATCTGACAACCCTTTCTGGTCCACCAGCTGATCCTGAAGAGCTGAATCAGCTTGCTCAAGAAATATCGAAATACAATTAAAACCGCCTTGAGGCGGTTTTTAGATTTGGAGCGAGGGACGGGATTTGCACCCGCGACCTTTTGCTTGGAAGGCAAATGTTCTGCTAGCTGAACTACCCTCGCAATAGACGAGTCGGGGCACTGGGATTCGAACCCAGGGTCTCAGCGTCCCAAACGCTGCGCCTTAAACCGGACTAGGCCATGCCCCGTCTTTGTTTATTTAATCAGAAAAAATTAGAGTTATCAATAGCGATTGACTATTTTCTATTTTGAACTGATAATAAGGAATAAGTCCTCGTAGCTCAACTGGACAGAGCACTGGCCTTCTAAGCCGGGGGTTGCAGGTTCAAGTCCTGCCGAGGACGCTTTTTTTGTAGTAAGCTTAAAATAATAACCTGATATTATTTTGAATCAATATTTATAAAATAATTCGTCTAACAAATTATTAATTTGACATAAGAGTAATTTGCTTTAATATATCTTTGTTTGGTGGGCGTGGTGTAGTGGCAGCACAAGGGCTTGTGGAGCCCTCAGCGGGAGTTCGAATCTCCTCGTCCACCCTGATTAAATTCATCTTTATCTTTTATATTATTATATTTCGTATTTAGAATATCGAGCGGAGGTAAAAAATATTAAATATTTGTTTTTAATTTTTTTGATCAGAAAGCTTAAAACGCAAGAAAATAAATAAATGGAGATTAGAATTTTAAACGAATCGCTAGAAAAGTTTATCTATAACCTAGAAAAACCTACGATTGCTAAAACGCTAAGGGTTATAAATTTACTAGAAGAGTTTGGCGGTAAGCTGGTAATGCCTCATAGTAAAAGAATAACCGGCAATCTTCTTGAGCTTCGCATCTCAGGAAAGCAAGAAGTAAGAATATTTTATACATTCTGTGAGAACAAAATCATCCTCTTGCACGGATTTGTTAAAAAAACACAAAAAACTCCAGAAAAGGAGATACAAAAGGCGTTAGGAAAATTAAAACGCTTGACTTAACATAACATATCGGTTATATTAGTTTGTCATGAAAAAATACGATCAACTTAAAAAAGATTTGCTCAAAGACAAGGAGATAAAAAAGACCTATGAAGAATTAGGCCCCGAATTTGTTTTGATCCGTTTAATCATCAAAAAGAGGATAGAGAAAGGTCTTACGCAGAAGGAGCTGGCTCAAGAAATTGGCACCAAGCAATCATCTATTTCTCGCTTGGAGTCAGGCAAATACAATCCAACACTTCAATTTCTGATCAAGATTAGCAAGGCTTTAGACGCCAATCTTGAGATTTCTATCCGTTGATAACTGTTTTTCGAAATCTAATTTCTCTTTACCAATTTCCC